>JAUXEE010000175.1 GCA_030618065.1 Gemmatimonadota bacterium | reverse complement strand
TAGAGTCCGATCTACCATGCGCGCCTCCGTCGGGGCCGGTCAGGGCTGGGGTTACCAGAACCGGGTCTAGTAGAAGTCGTCGTCCTCGGGGACGGGGTCGGGTTCGGCGGGATCGAAGGGAGGGTTTGATCGAGGTCGATCGCCCGATCCACCTACGCATCGATAGCACAGGTCTTGCGACGGGCGTCTACCAGGCGGCTCAATCAAAGGGTGGCGAACAAGCCGTGAAGGTGCTCCTCCCACCTGGACAAGACGATCATCGGTCGGGGCATGAGAAGTCGAACTGGGAAGGGTCAACGAATGAAGGTCCTGCTCGGGTGCAGAATCCTCCACAAACTGACCCGCCTCCGGATGCCCGATAGCTACCGAGTAGCATGATCCCGTCCCGGGGAAAGGGGGACGCAGCCTCTCCCCTCCGCGCCGCTGCTGGAGCCGTACCGCAGGCACAACCGACCCGCCACATACATCTCGCTCTTTCCCGCCTCCATGTCCAGTCGCCAGATTGCCGAAACCCAAGGAGGATACTGCCATGACCAAGCATTTCGCTATTGGCCTGTTGGCCGCCTGTCTAGCCGTCCCGGGTTCCGCTCAGGGCCAGGCGGCAGAGGGAACCCTCATGGACCTGGTCCGGATCCGTGACGGTGTCCGAAGCAAACGCGTCAGCAGCTTCGACCGCACCGGGGGCAACAACGACCGGTTCGAGCGGATCCCCGACGGGGAGCGCCGCACCATTTTCGAAGTGGAAGGGGCCGGAATAATCAACCACATCTGGATCACCATCGCCCCGCCCCCGCCAGCCCTGAGCCGCAACGACATCATCCTTCGGATGTACTGGGACGGGAAGGAGCTCCCCAGCGTCGAGGCGCCCATCGGCCCCTTCTTCGGCCAGGGGTGGGACGAAAGTTACAACTACGCTTCTCTCCCCCTCGCGGCGGGACCCGTGGATGGGCGGGGCCTGGTGAGCTACTTCGTCATGCCCTTCGCCGAGGGCGCCCGTATCGAGATCGAGAACGACTCGGGCCGAACCATCGACGCCTTCTACTACTACATCGACTACGTGGAGATCGATGCCCTGCCCGAGGACATGGGCCGCTTCCATGCCTGGTACAGCCACGAGTTGACGGAAGCTCTCCCCGAAGGAGAAAACGAGTGGTCCATCCTGGGTCCCCAGGGGAAGAACACCACGGGGGAGGGCAACTACCTCGTGGCCGACATCGAGGGGAAGGGGCACTTCGTAGGGGTCAACTACTTCGTCCACTCACCCAGCCCCATGTGGTACGGGGAGGGTGACGATATGATCTTCATCGACGGAGAAGCCTGGCCTCCGTCCCTCCATGGCACGGGGACGGAAGACTACTTCAACACCTCCTGGTGCCCCGACACCCTCTTCGCCCATCCCTACTACGGATATGCGAGGGTGAACGACGACCTGGGGTGGCTCGGACGAACCCATGTCTATCGGTTCCACATCACCGATCCCCTCTATTTCGATGAATCCCTCCGGTTCACCATCGAGCATGGGCATAACAACAACCTGACCCTGGCCCTGGCCACGGTGGCGTACTGGTACCAGACCGGACCCGCCAAGCCCTTCCCGGCTCTACCTGATCGGGCCGAGAGATCTCCCATGCCCATGATCGGGCCCGTGGAGATCCACCGGTGGCGGCAGGAGTGGCGGAAAAGCATGGGGAACGGCCTCAGGCTCTGGGGGAACGAGACCCGGCCATCCGGAGGAGGGGGACGGCCGTGAATCAGCTTCGACGAAGGCTCCCGCTCGGCGCTCTCCTCTGGTGCGCCGCCCTTACCCAGGCCGGTCTTCCGCTGCTCATGACTTCCCCGGCTGCGGCCCAGGGGCTCTCAGAGATCACTCGCTCTATCGACGCACGCCGACTTCGGGCGTCGGGCGGACTCTTCGACCCGGAATCGAATCGGGACGCCCGGCCCATCGCTCCGGGTGAGACCCTCACCCTGGCCGAGCTGGACGGACCCGGGGAAATCCGTCACATCTGGTTCACCATCGGCGCTCTCGACCGGCGTTTCACCCGCTCGCTGGTCCTGAGGTTCTACTGGGACGACTCCGACGTGCCGTCGGTGGAGGCGCCCATCGGGGATTTCTTCGCCGCGGGGAACGGGATGCGGGTGAACGTCAGCTCGCTGCCCATCGAGGTCACCTCCTACGGGCGGGCCTTCAACTCCTATTGGCGAATGCCCTTTCACAAAAAGGCCCGCCTCACCCTCACCAACGAATCGGACCAGCGGGTCAGCTCCTGCTACTACTACATCGACTGGCTCGCCTTCGACTCCCTCCCCGACGACGCTCTCTACTTCCACGCCCGCTACCGGCAGGAATTCCCCGTCGAGCCCTTCTCCCCCTACACCGTGGCCGAGATCCAGGGGCAAGGACACTACGTGGGAACGGTCCTCTCCATCCATAGCTCCATGGGAAGCTGGCTGGGGGAGTCCGACGATCGGTTCTACATCGATGGCGAGGAGATCCCTTCCATAGTCGGAACGGGGATGGAGGATTACTTCACCGACGCGTGGAACCACCGGCTGTTCACCAACCTCCGGGCCGGCCTCAGCATCTACGAGCCGAAAGGGTTGGACCAGAGGGTCACCGCCTACCGCTGGCATATCGCCGACCCCATCACCTTTACCAGCTCCCTGAAAATGGAGATGGAGCGGCGAAGCTACGCGGCCATCATGGATCCGGAGACCGGGGAGGACGTGACGTGGGACTTCAAATACCGTCCCGACGTCTTCTCCTCGGTGGCGTTCTGGTACGCAGCCCGGCCGGCCGAGCGGTTTTGGGATTTCGCACCGATTTCGGAACGATTGAACCCGGAGGTCGTCGTCGAGACCACTCTGATGCTGGATGAACTCCAGGCTTCTCCCGGAATCCGGCTCAGCCAGAAATACACCCGGACAACGAATGCAGCCGGGGGAGACGCACGGAAGGCCATGACCTACGTGGAGAACGACGAGATTGGAGCGTGGCTGGAGGTCCCTGCTCAGGTAGAGGAGGCGGGGGACTATTCGATCTCCGTGTACCAGATGCTCTTCCGGGACTACGGGACATGGAGGGTGACCATGAAGGGGCCCGACTTCGACGAGCTCCTGGATCCCGCCATGGACTTCTACGATCCCTACGTCATCCAGACCTTCAACATGCCCGAGAACTACCTCTACGGGACATGGTACGAGAACAAGGTCGGGATCTACTCGCTGGAGCCCGGCAGTTACACCATCCGGTTCGAGTGCGTCGGAGCCAACCCCTTGGCCCGGGTCCGGGGCGTGGCCTACACCCAGGCCGGACGGAGGTACCTGGAAGATTCGCCCGGTGCACCAGGGCTGAACATGGCACTGGATGCCATCTCGCTCAGGAAGCTCCCCTGGGAGAACTCATGGGATTGGATGCAGGACTACCTGGTCCGGGAGGAGCGGCTCTTCGCCGAGAGGGTGGAGTCCGCGGCGGCTACCGTGCAGCGGCTCGCTGAGGCCATCGAGGCCTTCAAGGAGGACACAGGTGAGTACCCAGCCAGCCTGGAGGAGCTGGAAGGGCGGGAGGGGTTGGCGCGTTCCATCCCCCTGGACCCCTGGGGGCAACACTACCGATACCGGGTTCCGGGAGCCAACAACGCTGAAGGTTTCGACCTTTGGTCCGTCCACGGCAACGAAAGGGACCCGAGAGTCTGGATCGGCAACTGGAGGGAGTAGGCGGCCGGGCTACGCGGGCCACCTACCCGGTGACGGCCGTCCAAACGCGCAGGAGGTTCCCCCCCATGATCTTCCTCACCTCCTCGTCGCTGTACCCTCGGGCCTTGAGTCCCCGGGTGATATTCAGATAGTCCTCCACGCCCCGGATCCCCACGGGGGAGGGGGTACGGGGGTACATGTCGGCTCCGAGCCCCACGTGATCCACGCCGGCGACGCTGACGGCGTGGTCGATGTGGTCCAGGAGATCGTCCAGGGTGGGGAGGTTCTCCATGGGCCAGTCCCGGCTGGCGTTCAGGTGGTCCAGCGCACTCCGGAGATCCAAGTCTTGGGGCGGGGGCAGCTGACGGAACCAGGGCCGGCTGATGCTCCGGAGCTCGTTCAGGGCCTCCCGATACGCGGGCGTCAGGTAGTTCAGGACGAAGACGATGGAGATGACGCCACCATTGTCGGCCAGAGCCTGGAGCATCTCGTCGCTCACATTCCTGCGGTGGGGATTGATGGCCCGGACCCCCGAGTGGGAGAGAATGACCGGGTCCTCGGTGACCTCCAGCACGTCGAAGAAGGTGGAGTCCGACACGTGGGAGACGTCCACGACCATCCCCAGCTGGTTCATCTCCCGCACCACCTCCCTCCCGAAGTCGTTGAGCCCGCCCCACCGGGGGTCGTCGGCGCTGGAATCGGCCCAGTCGTGGGAGACGTTGTGGGTGAGGGTCATGGACGACACACCCAAACTGTGGAACTCCCCCAGGAGTTCCAGGCTGCTCTCGATGGCGTGCCCTCCCTCGATGGCCAGAGGCATGGCGAGCTTCCCGGAGGCGACGATGCGTTCCACGTCGGCGCCGGTCCGGGCCAGCTCTACCCGATCTGAGTTGACCTCGATGGCCTCGAGCATGGCGTCCAGGAGCATGCGCGCTTGGCGTGGGCCCTGCCCGGGCTGACCGTAGAGGAAGTTCTGGACGAAGAGGGCCACGGTCTGGACGTCCACCCCTCCTTCTTCCATGCGGGAAAGATCCACGTGCCCCGCCGGGAGACGGTCCCCGATATCCAGCCCCTCAAAGAGGACCCGGTAAGCCAGGTCGTTGTGGCAATCCCAGACCAGGGCCTCCTGGTGGAGAGCCGTAAGGGCTTCATCGGAGAGGGGCGGAGCCTCCTCACTGGGAACGCAACCGAAAAGGAGGCATGCGCCGAGGCAGATCAGCGTCGCGTTGAGATACTTCAAACTGACGTCGCCATGTTGCTCACGGTAACCGGCCTTCAATTCTGGCATGTCATCCTCCCTGTGGGGTGATCCCAAGGGTACAGGCTTCGATTTCGCCTGCCGCACTACAACCCCACCGCGATCCCGACCCCAATGGCCACCACTCCCAGAAGCAACAGAATCCCATAAAAGGGTAAAACCCAGCGGATCCACTCTTCGTAGCGAACCTTGGCCGTTGCAAGAACGGCCATGAGAGCCCCGCTGGTGGGGATGATCATGTCCGTGAGGCCCGCACCGTACTGATACGCCAGAACCGTCACCTGCCGGGAAAGGCCCAGGAGATCCGAAAGGGGCACAAGGACGGGCATAGTGAGGACGGCCTGGCCGCTGACACTCGGCACCGGGAAGTGGATGGCGATGTGTGCCCCCACCATTCCCACCGCGGAAGCCAGGG
>JAUXEE010000010.1 GCA_030618065.1 Gemmatimonadota bacterium | reverse complement strand
GGACGTCTATACCCGGTCGTACGGATTGGTAACCTTGGTACTCGATCTCCACGATTCGCAAAGCGGTGAGATTCTGGCGCGTGCAGCTGACCGACGGGATCCCACCAGAGACACGAGTTCTTCTTTGGCTTCGGTGAACACCGCCATGACCCGGTCTGACACAAACAGGTTGTTCCGGCATTGGGCGAACCTGCTCCGAGAACGTCTGGACTCGTTTCGGGAGATGTAGAGCGCCTATCCCTATCTTCTGAGCGCCTGTTCCGCGGCAGCCTTCAGCTGTTGCCCCTGTGGATGTCCAGGGGCAGCAGTGAGAAGGCGGTCGGCCGTTTCCAAGGCCCTCGCCGGCTGACCCCTCCGGAGGTAGTGGTCGCCAAGGGCGAAGAGGAAGTCGAGGTTCTCGGGTTCCACACCCACGGCCTCGAGGAGAGCAGCCTCCGCATCGTCCAGACGGCCCACGGCCTGCAAGGCCAAACCGTAGTTGTAATGAACCCGGGCCCGGTCCGGCTGGCCATCGGATGCCCGCCCCAGAAACTCCACAGCCTCCTCGATACGGCCCATTTCCGCCAGAAGGAGTCCCAGGTTATAAGCCACATCGGACCGGTCGGGGTAGGCTTCCAGGGCTTCTCTCAAGAGCTGTTCAGCCTCGGAATTCCGTCCGGTCACGTTGAGGAGGAGGGCCAGGTTGACCTTGGCCGGAACGAAAAGGTCATCGATCTCCAGGGCGATGCGGTAGTACCTCTCGGCCTCTGCGGCATCCCCCAGCCGGGAGCTCAGATTCCCCATGTTGTGGGCCGGTGCCGGGAAGTCCAGGGAAGATTGCATCGCTTCCCGGTACTCGTCGAGGCCGGTGGCGAGGGCCTCCAATTGGTAGGGTTGGAGCGCCGGGGGTGGAGCGTCGGCAAGCCGGGTGGATGCCTCCATTCGAACTACCCGGATCGGGTCGAAAAGGAGGGGTGACACCAACTCCACGACACGTTCCGGGGTGGGAGCCGAGACGTTGGACAGGGCCGTGTACCGAATCAGTGCATCCTCATCCATCAACGCCAGGTTGAAGGCCTCGGTGGCCTCCTCACCTGGATATTGGACCAGGAGGCTCAATGCCGTGGCCCGGGCGATGTTCGGATAAAGAGGGTCGCCGGCGATTTTGATGAGCTCATCCCGGGCCCCGGGTTCCCCGTTCCGGGCCGCAGCGAAGATCTGCCCGTAATGGGGCTTCCGGGCCTGGCCGTACCATCGCTGGTAGGCCTCGACGGACCACGACAGAGGACGATCATCGTGGCACCCACTCTGGGTGCAGGCGTTGGGGGTGCCGATCTCTGCGGAGAGGTCCGGCCGGGGGACTCGGAGACTGTGATCGGCCCTCCAGTCGATTACCATAAAGGGTTGTTCTACCATGTGGCATTTCACGCAAAGGGCCCCGTCGCTGGGCGCGCCCTCGTAGACCTCCTGATGGAAGTGATGGTCGTGGCTGTCGTACACGTCAGCCCGGTGGCACTGGCCGCAGAGCTCATTCCCCTCGAAGTGAAGCTGGAGGCTGTGGGCGTCATGGCAGTCCCCACAGCGTACATCGTTCTGGTACATCTTGCTCTGAACGAAGGAGCCGTAGACGTACACCTCGTCCTGGATCTGCCCATCGGCGTGGTAAAGGCCCTCCCGAAGCACCGCTGGAAGGACGTTATCCAAGAGTTCTTCTCGACTGTGGTTGTAGTCTCCAAACTCCGTTCTACGGGAATGGCAGGGGGCGCAAAGCTCCACGTACTTCTGGTTGGTGATATCGCTGGTTCGAATCGGTAACTCGTAGTTCACCACAACCGGCCTGGCCATCTCCGGCATCTCGGCCCATTCCACGTGCCTGGATCCTGGCCCGTGACAGGCCTCGCAGCTGACGTCGATCTCCGACCAGGTAGTGTTGTAGGTCTCGGTATCGGCGTCGAAAGCCTTGATCAGATTCGTGGAATGACATTCTGCACACATGCCGTTCCAGTTCTGTCCGTTCCGGGTCCAGTGGAGCCAGTCGTCGGCGGGAATGTCCTGACCCGGATATAGGTAAAACCACTCCTCCCGCTCCGTATCCCAGGCGATGGAAAGGGCCTGCATTCGGCCTCCGGAGAAGGGGATCAGATACTGTTGCAGGGGCTCCCAGCCGAAGGTATGGGTGATCTCCAATTCCCCCATTTCCCCCCTGGAACCTTCGGTAAAAACGAAAAACCTCCCATCCCGGCGATAGAACCTGGACATGATACCGGCCCTCTCGAACTCCGTGTCGTTGAAATCCCCCCGGACCGTGGCTTCGTCGGCGACATCCATGGCCAGGTCATGGTCGGATCCCAGCCAGGACTGGTATGCGGTCTCATGGCAGGAGATGCACTCGTCTCTGCCGACGAAGGTGGCGGTAGAGACAGCGGAAATCGGCTGACCCCCGATCATTCGCTCCTTCACCAGGTAGATGGGGAAGGAGAGGACGATGACGGCCGTGGCTCCGACACCGGCGGAGAGCCAACGCCGGAGGGTCGCCTCGTTGGTCGCGGGCTCCCCGGTGGGAACCGCCTGAGACGGGGTCGGGTCGGTCACGGCCGCGTCACCTGCCCAGAGCTGAAGGCGCTACGGCGCTCAACGTTCGCGGTGTTCACCTTCACAATCCGGTTCTCGATTCTGACCTCGAACAGGTCAAGCGCTCTGGGGGCCGGTGGGTTGATGACTTCCCCCCGAATATCGAATGCGGATGAATGGCAGGGACAGACAAACCGGTGATCCTCTTCGATCCAGGGGACCGTGCAACCCAGGTGGGTGCACTCCCGGGACACGGCCAGGAACCCGCCGTCTTCGAGCCGAGCCAGATAGAACTTCCCTTGAGGAAAAGCGGTGACGGAGTCGGGTGAAAAGGCGTCCACCGGTCCGGCGGTTACGACGGCGGCCTCTTCTTCCTCCAGGGGTCTTCGGGGGCGGAGGAAGCCCAATGCGACCCATACCACTTCGGCTACCGCTACGGCTGCCAAGCCGATCCAGGCTTTCCATAGGAAGGCCCTGCGGGACGGAGAAGTCTCCACCGGATCAGCTGCTTCCTCTTCCTGCTTCCGTTGTTTCCTACCCACGTTTCACTCCCAATAAGTCCCCATGGGTTAACCGGCCCAGCCCAAGGCCATTCCGGGGCCCCGAAACCATACACCTATTGCGGTCAACACCAAAAACGCCACGGCGAAGAATACGAAGGCCGTCTGAACAGCCTCGGCTCGGGTCGCGGATTTCCTCGTCCTCACCCAGCGGTATCCGGCCCAGAAGGCCAGCCCCAGCGCCCCTACCGGTACCACACCGTCGCGGAGAATGGGTGGGAGTCCCGGAGCCATTCCTGCGAGGTCCAGTAGCCACTCATCCGCCATCACCAAGATCGGAGTCAGCACCAGGGCCACCCCCGCTGCAGCCCTGGCAAGGGCCCGTCCTCGACGCGACACGAACCAGATCCCGGAGGGATCCTCTCCATAGCCCAGATAGGCGATCATCGCCAACCCAACCGCTCCGGCCAGAGGAAGTAGGACCACCGCGAACACAGGATGGAAGTGCAAAAGGAGTTCCTGGAATCCCATAAAGTACCACGGAGCCTTCGCAGGATTGGGGCTCATTCCGGCATTCGCCGCTTCACCCAGGGGTGCGGCCACGAGGGCGGAAAAGAGAAAGACCGATGCCACCAGAATGAGGGCTACCACGAACTCCTTCATGAAGAGGAAGGGCAGGCCCAGAACCTTCTCCGGTCGCTCATCGACGGCTTCGCCGGGTGCCCGCGGGACCACGACCCCCCTGGCCCTCCGGACCCGCCAGAAGTGAAAGCCCATGAGGACAAAGATGAGGACCGGGACGACGGTCGTGTGGAGGGTGTAGAAGGTGATGAGGGTCGCCCGCCCGATCTCGTTACCCCCCCTTACTGCGGCCTGGAGCCACCCTCCCCCCCAGGGGACGTATCCGAGCATCCCCGTGGAGATGGTGATTGCCCAGTAGGAGAGTTGATCCCAGGGGAGCAGGTATCCGGTGAAGTTCGAGGCCAGGACGCAGGCCAACAGCCCCAGTCCGATTACCCAGTTGAACTGGCGGGGCGGGTGAAAGGCGCCGGTGAAGACCACCCTGAAAAGGTGAAGGACCATCACCACGATAAGGAGGTTGGCGCTCCAGTGATGCACGCCCCGCACGAACTTCCCGAACGTCACGTTCTCCTGGAGACGCAGGACCGAATCGTAGGCGTCTCCAGGAGCCGGTTCGTAGGCGAACATGAGGAGCACTCCGGTCCCCACCAGGAGGAGAACCAACACCAGCGACATGCCCCCAAGGCCGAAAGTGTGGGTGTACGAGAGCGTCTTGGCCGGTACCCGAACCGGCCGGAAGTGGAGAATGAAGTGGTTGAAGGTGACCCACTTTCGTTCCCGGTCGTCCTTGGGCAAAACCGGCCCTCGGAAAACCGAGCGCAAGATGCGACGCGGAAGAGATTCTTGCTCTTTCAACGCTTCGGCAGCTTCAGCAAGAGTCTCACCAGGACCACCCCACCGACAGCGCAGAGGTATAGTCGGTCTTAGTCTTGGGAGTCTCGGAGGGTGGCTTGTTGTCGAATTCGGATTCCAGAGTCAGGGCCACGAAGAAGTCATCGAACACTTCATATTGTACCCGAACATTGAAGTCGACCCGAAAACGCCCTCCCTCGGTCAGACTGGTGAAAGTCTTGAGATCGGAGGTCACGTCCAGCTCGGGCGAATCCAGCCGGAATGCGGCAAAGACCGCACCTGCGAAGAACTCCGCGCTGTACGTGTTCTCCTCCTCCCCGGCGTAGCGTTCCAGGCTGGCATCGAGCCCTGCGGACCAGCTGGCGTCCATTCTGTTCGTGCGAACGATCCTTCGACCAACCCCGGACCCGACGAAGGTCCGGATGTCACGGCCCAACTCATCGTTTTGGGACACTTCTCCGATGAACTTCCAGGCCCAGACGGTCCCGTAGAGTCGATTGAGGTCAAGAAAAAGGCTACTGTTTCTTGTGACGTTCGTGCTATCCTGGCCCTGTTCGTAGAAGGAGAAGGCGGCGGTGGCGTCGAGCTTTTGCCCTCTGTACCGACTCTCCGCACCGAGAGTGATAGTGTGTGCCTGGTTGGCTTTGGCCAGGGTCAAGCCGACGTCCAGATATCCCGAGGTGCGCTTCCAGAAACCGGGACTCATTTCCGTAATGGCCACGATGGTGATCAGGTCGAAGACCTCCCCCGCCACCTCCATCGTACCGGGCTCCGGACCCGCCGACAGGGAGCCGAACAGTTTCCGTTTCGTGGCCAACTCCACTTCGAAGGTGTGAATGCTGGTGAGACTCGCCACTTTGTCCCACTCCACCCCCAACGTTCCGGCATCGTCAGTGGAGTACCGCAGCAATCCATGACGGAGCTCTTTGACCTCACCCGTAATTCGGTCCCCGTTCATGAGCACGAGAATGTCGGTTTTTTGGCCCGAGGCAATCGAGGCGGTCAGGAACATAGCGGTCGCAGCGATCAGGAAGGGCGGGCACGACCAGCTTCTCATGAGGCTCAAACCCCAAACACGAGAAGGATCAACAAGCCGAAGGCTGCCGGAAACGCCCACCGGCTGACGGCGTCCAGGCGCAGCGCCAGGGTCGTCCTCTCTTTGGAGACGAGATAGCTGGCTGTAACAGCCTCGACCAATGCCAGCATGGCCGTGGCCGACAGCCCGATCTGCGGTCCGAACTGGACCGGGCTGACCCAGAACACCGTCCAGGACATGGCCACGATCAGGGCCAACGGAACCATCACCTTCCAGATGTAGAATCCCACCTGGCGCTGGGCGGAGATTCCAAACTCGAACATGGAGAGCCGGCGACCGGTGGTTTCCACCACGTAGGTGTCAATGGTCGCGGTGACCGAATCGATAGTCCAGTCGGAAATGTTGAGGAGGTTCCTGCGCCCTGTTTGCCTGTCGTTGACAAGCAAGCTGAGTTCATCCTCAGCATATTCGGTAGATAGAAGGGAGATCTCAAAAACGTGCCGGTCGAAAGGGAACTCCCTGAGTGAACGGTAGGTCGCCAGAGAACCGAAATACCTTTGTTGGTGCTGGACCAAACCCTCCGGTCCGATCTCCACCTGGTCGGCATCCTCGGCCCGTCTGGGCTGCATGGGGCCCGAATTGAGGAAGTCGAGTTGGGGGTGCCAGACGTTGGCCAGAGGAAGCTGGCAACCCTCCAACTCCGCAAGCCTCGGGTCCGCCCAGCTTTGGAGCACAATGAAATCGCCGGTGAGGGTCTGGGCGACGTCATCCACTTTGGTCAGGTCCACCATGAACATGGCGACGCTGACTTCGGTCGGCTGACCGGCCGGATCGGGCCTGACGTCGGTGCGAATGCCGGCGAGTGAGCAAGCACCACCGCCCAGAGTCTGAGCACTCTGAGCAGATCCCTGGACCGGCGGCAGGAACCAGAAGAGCAATAGCGCAATCCCGGCATGGAGATGGGTGAGGAGAAGTCTTTGGTTTCTCATCGTTGCATTGGGTTGGAGGCGAACAGGCCTGGAGCATGATCGGGGTCGGAAGGAGGCCCGTCAACGAGTCAACCTCCTTCCCCGCATACCACTAACATGTAATACCGCCCTTATGCCCACGGGTTTACCCTTCGAGGCATGATCAACAGAAGCCGCGTGTTTGTTATGGACAATGGCCGACTGGCGAGGACCTGGGGTTGGAACTCAACGAACGGGTCCGGAGTAACACAAATCATCACCCTTTTTAATCTTAAGTAGGAGGAGGATTCATGGGAATTATTGTAGTTGGGCAAGCTCAAGGCTCATTTTGGAGGTGGCGCCGATTGGCCGCCCTGGGGCTGGTCCTGGCAACTGGAGCCTGTTATCCGGGGGACGGACCCGCCAACGTCCAGGACCTGGACGTGACCCTGACCATCTACGACGAAAGCGTGAACTTCGCGGGCTTCCAGACCTTCGCCATGCCGGACACCGTCGTGGAGGTGAGCAACGACACTCTGGATGCCCTCATCCCCATTTCTCGGGCCAATGACGAGCTCATCCTGGACCTGGTCGCCGACAACATGGCCTCCGTGGGATATACTCGGGAGCTCGATCCTGTGGACAACGGAGCCGATCTGATTCTGCTGGTCAGCGCCATCGGCGTCGAGAAGACCGACTACTGGGTGTATCAGGACTGGTGGTACTACTGGGGGTATTACCCTGGGTGGGGCTACCCCGGCTACCCGTCCTATGGGCCGGGCTACGGATGGTATTATCCGCCCACATATGTGGGAAGCGTCACCTACGAGCAAGGTACCCTGCTCCTCACCCTCATCGATCCCAACGCCGCCGATGGCACCGCCGTACCCGTGATTTGGTCGGGTGCGATCAGGGGGCTCATGAACCAGGGTTCGTCGTCCACTCGCATCACCAACGGGATCAATCAGGCATTCTCCCAATCCCCATACCTCGGCCGCTAGACGAAAGGAGCGAACGATGAAAAACGCGATCAAGGTTGCTTCGCTGGCGCTCTGCCTCGTCTCCATGACGGCGGGAGAGGTGAGAGCCCAATCTCGGGACTGGTGGTTCGGTGCCACCTACCAAGGGGCTTTGCCAGGAGGGGACACGAAGGACTTCACCGAGGGTTTCAGCTGGAGGAACATCGGCATCGAAGGCCGGACGTTGCTCAAGGACAACCTGTCGTTGGGCCTCTATGCTGGATGGAACGTTTTCAACGATGAAGTAGACGGAACCATCTCCTTGGGGGGTGCGGACGTGTCGGGGTACCAATCCCGTTTCGTGAATGCCATCCCTCTCTTGGCCACCATTCACCTCTATTCCAGCCGAAGGTCCGGTGTGAGGCCCTACATCGGTGGGGGCCTCGGTACATACTGGGTGGAGAACCGGGTGGAGCTGGGCCTCACCGGCCTGGAGTCGGACAATTGGCACTTCGGCCTCGCCCCGGAGGTCGGCTTTGCCATGCCAATGCAAAACAACGTCGCAGCATACGTGAGCGTCAAGTACAACTACGCCTTCGAGGCCGGAGACGTCTCACACTCCTACTGGACCTTTGGCATCGGCATCGCCACTAGCGACATGTACTAGGGCACGCCGACGAAAACCAAAAAAGGTGGTCTCGGCCGTCGGCCGGGGCCACCTTTTTTCCCCACCAACCCCCCGGGGTGAGACTCACGCAGGTTCCGTCTTTAACGCCTCAGCCCCCCGGAGGGAACTCCGTCAGGATCATACGCACCGCTTCGTTGATGCGCTCTTCCTGTTTCTCGGCATCCTGGTCCTCCCTGGTCTGGCCTTCGGCCACCCCCCGCCACACAAGCGCCTTTTTCTCCACGTCGAAGACATCGATGACCAGGGTGCCCATGGTGAAGGTAGTGGTCCGGGTAGTGGTGGTGGCCGGCCCATACGTGCGATACCTCCAGTCGGGGTCCGATCGCTCGTACATGGTCTGCGAGTCCACCCCGTCCTTGAGGACCAGGAGGTAGCCGATCCGGATGTCAGGGTCGTCGGAGTCGACTTTTCGGAGGCCCTTGGCCCTGAGTTGGGCTTCAATGGCATCCCGGATCCTCTGTTCGACCATGGGATCCCTGGTCCGGATATTCACCCGAAGGCTCTCGGGCGGCATCCAGTCATAGGTATCGTATGCAGCGAAGTCGGCTTCGGGGTCGGCCTCATGGTCGACCGTGATGCCGATGCCGGCGCAGGCCATGGCCACCGAGATCGCCGATGCGGAGGCCAGTGTTTTCAAATTTGGATTCCAGCCTCCACTACCTTGTCGAGTCCTCATCGAACATCCCCTCCCCTGATGAATGGAGCCAGCTCTTACGTCTACGCGGCTAACCCCCCTTCATTGGGGTCGTAGTCAGGTCCGTGTCGATTCCCGACCACCGGCTCCGCTCGATCTGGCTCCACCGCTTCCGAAGTTGCGATATGCCGCCCAGCTCGGTGTACACGCGGAAGTAAACAGCCTGGCGCTCTTTCGCCGTAGAGAGCGGCAGGGTGAAGTCCACCCGCATGGTCCGGATACCTCCCGAAGGGAAGTTCAGCCGGAGTCCCACCCCCAATGCAGATCGCCATCCGCTGTCCACACCCCAGGGAACGTCCTGTCCCCAGACCTTCCCCAGGTCGCCGAAGAGGGCCAGCCCGGCGTCGAGGGCCTCGAAACTGGCGATGGGGAAGCGATCCTCGAAGGTTACCAGGAACCGTCGACCTCCGGGGAACGCGTCAATGGAATAACCCCGCACCCCATCCCTACCACCTCCGGTTAGCTGAAAGGGCCGATCCATGTCCCAGCTCCGGGCCGCGGAGATACGGGTGAACAGCGTGTGTTTACTTCCTTCCGTGGGCCTCACGAATGCCTTGAGGTCCACTTCGGTGAGGATATCCCGCCAGCCATCCGGAGCCCCCCCCTCTGACTGAAAGGCGTATCGCCCCTCCCCCCGGATCGTCGCGGCAAAGACCGACCGGCCAGGTGCCGCTCCCCAGAAGATATCGAATCTTCCGTGAATATCTTCAGCGTCGCCCTTCTGGGAGAATACCGGGATAGATGGATTGAAGGAGAGGGTAACCTCCGTTCCGACCTTGACATCCTGGGCAGCCAGGACGCGGTCGAGTCTCTCTCGGAGAACATAACTGATCTTTCGAAACCCCCCAATCACGTTCAGCCGCGTGGCAGCAAAGGGGGTTGCCTGGCTTAGGACCTCCTCGATCTCTGCTTCGGTGGCGGGCAGATGGTCCCCATACTCCCCGTCTTCCACCATCCTCAACCCTTCCGCACCCTCGGGAAAGCTGAGGTCCTCCCGCGAGAACCCTCCGCCAATGACCCATAGCCCCCCCGGGTCGCCGAATCGGTGCCCCCATGTGGCCTGGAAGAACTTGAGTTCGTACGGGAGTAGCGTGTGGGTCGGGTTTTCCAGGCCGCTGGTGGTGTAGGGGAAATAGTCCTCCTTCCAGATCAGCCACCCCTGGGCTGCGACCTTGCTGAGTTCGTTGTAGTATGGGTAAGCCAGTTCCCCTTCGAAGAAGTTCCCATAACGGGTCGATCCGCCTTGCAGGTCCGCGGTCCAGGCGGAGCCCAGCAGCCGAGTGGCCTTGACCGTGAGACTAGTCTCCAGCACATCCCGGTCCTGGGCCCGCGCGATCGCCACACCGATGCCCCGGCCAAAGAGCTGCATCTCTTTCAAGAGGAGTTCCTCCAGTTTGAATCCCTCATCAAAAGAGAGGCCCAAGCCTACCTTAAGGGTCCAATCGTCCTGGACCTGAACATGAACAGCCACGTTCCCATCGGGCTGGGTTTGGTGCGTGATCTCCGCCCATTTTATGAACCCACGTTCCCGAAGGACTCGAGCCGATTCTTCGATCAAGAACGGATCGAAGCAGTCCCCTTCCTCGAACATCAGGTCAGCCCGGATGTAGCTCTCCTTTGTGGTCATGTGGATGCTGTTCCCAACCCCGAAAGCCCACTTCATTAATCCACTCTTCGACTCTTCCGGATCGAACACATCCAGACGCTCCACCTCGACTGTGGAGATGACGCCTGCGGGGCACTGTTGGGCCATACCGCCGATCGGGGTGGCGCTCGCGGCCAGAAAGGCAGCTACGGCTATCTTCCAAGTGTGCTTGGAGAGGATCATGGTCGCCCCCTAAGAGAGGATCGTGGAGAAACATAGACCGGACCCATCCCCGGCAGCATGGGGAACATCCGGCTCCACCAAGGTGGTGTTGTCTCTAGAAGGATGCAACTGGAAACCCCGAGTTACCGGGAGGTACCGAAAAGGAGAATCAGAACACCCTCCCAACCGTCAGGTGAAGCCGGACCCTTCTCCACTCGTTGGTTTTTTCGTCCAGGATGGGGCGTTCCTCCAAGAAAGCATTCAGAACTTCACCAGGATCACGAAGATCGAGGGGCGATGGGTTCAGTTTATAACCCACGCTCACGCGGATTGGCCCCAGAGGTGTTTCGATCCCGACTCCCCCGCCCGCGGAGTAGTACACCTTATCCTGATCATACGGGTCATCTGTGTGTAGGTACCGATCATCGGGTGTCCACACCCGGCCCCCATCCAAAAAGACATGGCCCCTGATCTCAGAGCCAAACCTGGGAATCGGGAATTGGATCTCCAACGCGCCTGAAACCCGGGCCAGGCCACCCAGGGGCAGGTACCTGGATGCCGTGTAGGTGGTATCGGATTCGGAGATGTGGATCTCGGGGTCCGGGATTTTTGGCCCCATGAGACGGCTACCCCATCCCCGAACGTCGTTGGGTCCCCCCGCCATGAGGTTGACGTCCCGAAGCTGGATGAACTCCAATACGCCATCGTCTCCCGAAGAGGGTACGCTCCCACCGAAGGGGAAAAGGCGCCCGGCACGGAGGGTCCCCGCCAACCGGATTCGCTCTCCCAGGTTTTGGTAGAAGCTTCCCCAAAGGTCGACCTTCAGGTACTCGTTTGTGGGGAGACCCAGGGGGGCCGTTACCTCCAGGCTGGGTTGGACGATGAAACCGCGCCTCGGGTTCGCCGGGTCGTCGAGACGTCCAAGGGTTGCCGAGAGGGTGAAGGCGCTCACCACCATTCGTGGCTCCAGGGAGTCCGCCACTACCGTTGAGCCCAAAAGCTCACCTGTTCCCGTGCTCACCTCCCCCACCCTGTATTCCAGAACCTCTCGGGTGGAGAGCCGGTAGCGGAGGGATACGGCCCGGAGCGGTGCATACTGGTAAACCAGAGTCCCGTCCATGCCCGCTTCCCATGAACGGTCCCGGTAGTCGTCCCGGTATTCCCCGAAAGGACTGGCCACGAAGGAAAGACCGGAGACAAAAACGAACGGTTGGCGGAGAGAGAGGGCCGCCCGGAAATACTCATCCGGAGACTCAGTGAGGAGGGCGAGGGCACCGGTCTCCGCGGTCCCGCTGACGGCGAACGTCCGAGCACCACCCATGAAGTTTCGGTGCTCCCACTGCCCGCCAACGGCTATGCCTCCGACGTTTGTATAGCCCAGGAGGCCGCTTACGCTTCTGGATCGTGCCTCCTGGACCCGGAAGAGGACCTGGACACTGGAGTCAGGTTGTGGGAGAGGGGCTACCTGGGTCAGAGCAATCCTGAAAAGGTCCAACCTGAAGATCCTCCGACGTCCCTCGTTCACTTGGCTCGCCGAGAACCAATCGCCCTCTCGGATGGGGATCTCCCTCAGGGCGACGGCATCGTCAACGGAGGTGACCCCTTCCACCTCCACCGATCCCACTCGGCTTCTTGGGCCAGGCTGAATCCGTACCGTGAGCTGCGTCTGAAACCCGGTTGAGTCCACGCGCTGACCTGAAACACTGGTGGGAAAGGGGTACCCCCGCTCCATGAGCCACTGGAGGGGGTTCCCCTCCAGTCGGGTTCGTTCCAGATCTCCGAAACGTTCGCCCACGAGGGTCTTTTCTCCGGCCACGAACTCCTGCCACCCGGGCACGATTTCCGCCGCCAGGGCCTCTTCGACGGGGGATCCGGAGGAGTCGGAATAGACGACGGAAATCAACGTGCGGGGCCGGCCCTCTGTAATCAGGAACTCCACCTCCACCAGGTTTCGGTCCTGATCCAAGGCTACCTCGTATCTTATGTGGGCTTCCGGGAACCCTGCTCCTCGGTAGAATTCCCGCAGCCTGGCCACGTCCCTCTGAAGATTTATAGGATCGAAGGGGTGAGAACCTGGTTCGGAGAAGAAGGGAAGAACGGCCAACGACTTCTTCAGGCCGTGTCTTGTTCCCTGTTCTGTCAGGCCGATCTGGCTTAGAAGGCGAGACCGGGAAAAAGTCTCGGAGTCCAGGAAGCGGAACCGGATGGACCGGACCTCGGTTTCTTCGTCCAGTAGAAACGACGGAAACTGGCTCGACACCGGGGAGGGGAAGAGGCTCAGCGCCACTACGACTCCCACCGTCGAAGAGAAGTGGGCCAGAAACGAACGAGGGCTCCTAGTGGGCATATCGCGCCCTCAGAAACAGCCCGAACTCGCTGGCCCCGCCCCGGACGTTAATGGTAAGCCACTGGTACCACCGGTACTCCAACTCGACCTCCGACTCCTGATTTTGAGTTCGAGTCCTGTTGCTGCCTTCGCTGAAGGTCACGGGCTGTCGAAACCCCAGGTAGAGATTCGGGGAGACGTATCGTCCGGCGATGAGGGTCGTCCCCTGGACGGGATCGACCTTGACCTCCACCACGTCCAGCTCTACCGCTTCACTGGCCATCCCCTCCAGGACACCCGCCATAGCTCCCATGGCCATGGAGGCACCGAGGCTCGAGGCGTCTTCCTCGGACGATGCCAGAGCGCTTTGAGGTTTGCCCGTCGCCAGGTACGAAACGATGTCCGCTTCGTCCATGTCGGGCTGGGAACTCAGCGTCAGCTCGAGGGACTCGGCGTCTCCATCCACCCCCAGACTCACCACGACCTCGGCCTCATCCGGGTTCGAGTGAGAGGGAACCTCCCACTGGGCATCCATGTGGAGGACGAATTCGGCGGGATCCCCGGTGAGCGTCAACTCTCCCTCCTGGACTGCGAAACGTCTTCCGAACTGCCTGAAATAACTCCGTTCGGGAAGGGTTTCTACCGTCCCGATCGCCCGAAAATCTCCCATCGGGTCTTTCTTGATCTCCAGCTCCCCCCGAAGCTCCAGGGCAATGCGGAGTTTTCCTGACCGATTAACCCAAACGTCCTGGTCGGAGCTCAAGACCAGATCGAGTCCGAGTCGCTCCAAAAAGTCGGAGGGCTCGCCCTCCCCTTCTTCGATTCGATACCCGAAGTACTCCTCCAACATTCGGTGATCCTCTTCGGTGAGCTCCACTGCCTGCACATCGCTCCCCAAAGAGAGGTTGTCCAGTCTGATGTTTGAGCCTTCCAGGTTGAGATTGCCCACCAGCCGTGGTTCTCGAATGGACCCCCGAAAGTTGAGGTCGCCCGACAGGGTGGCCCCAACCGTGGGAGTGTTCGCTGCAAGGAAACGGTTCGTCCGGGCGGTCAGGTCCAGCTCCTGGGTCCGGAAGCCCTCGACGCCGATGACACCTTGGATCTCAGCGGTCCCCGGGCCGGAGGTGAGTCGGGCGTGGCTGATCCGGATCCCCTGGTCCCGCAGTTCGGCCGAGAGGTCGATCTCCTCGTAGGTGGTGCCCAAGGCCGAAAAGCGTATCTGACCGTCTTCCAGACCGATCCGGCCCTCCAGCACCGGTTGGTCGGCGGGGCCAGTTGCCCTTGCATCGACGGACAGTCGTCCCGCCGTCCTCTCGACGGCTCCCCCTGGAACGGCGCCACTGACCCATGAGACGTCGAAGTCCTGGGCCATGACCGTGAGGTCGACGGAATCTCGGGCGGCGAGGTCGGAAACGGGAAGACCTTCCGCAACGGGGGAGTCCGTTTCCTCATGCGGGGCGAGGCTGAATGCCAGGGGAAGAGTACCTTCCAGGGTCAGGGAAGCACCCGCTGAATCCAGTGCCTGAACGTCCAGGGCCAGCTGGTCATCTGCCAGGGAGAAGCGGGCATCAACCGACACCGAGCCACCCTCGGGAGCGGCCAGGTCCAGCCTCAGCTCCCCTTCGGCCGCTGGGGAGTCCGCTGGCCCCGTGAGGGCCAACCGACCGTGGGCCAAGAGCTCCAGACCCTCCAACCCCAGGAGTCGTGCCACCCCGGAAAGGGAGGCCTCCTCGAAGCTCAGGGTCAGGTCCTGGGCGCCGCGCCGATCGATTCTCCCGTCCACAGAGATCCGGCCCTGATGGGAAGACAGAGCCAGGCCGTCAACCTGGAGTCCATTTTTCCAGGAGAAGGGGACCTGGGTCTCCAGGGCCCAATCTGTTTCGGGCGTAGAGACATCCAGGCGTTCCAGGGTGCCCCGCTTCTCGTCGGGGCCGGGATCCGCCCGAAGGGCCATGTCGACGGTACCCCTTCCTCTCTGCGCCTGGATCCACGTAGCGAGAGTAATTCCATCGGGATTGCGGTCGGCCCTGACCTCGGCGCTGTCTCCCGAAACTCCGTTTATGGACCAAGGGCCCAGGTCCAGGAATGCTACCAGAGATGGAGCCCCGGCCGGGCCGGCTACCTGGAGTTCAACGCTTCCGGATTCGGCGGAAAGCTCTTCCAGGCCGACGAGAGGAGCCAGGGGGGAGAGATCGAGGAGGTCCGCCGTCAGGCTCAGGTCCCACTCGCCGGCGTTTCCGCGGCTTTCCTGGAGAGCCAGGCCCCGGCCCCCGTGTGCTCGCAGGAGGTCCGAACTCAAATGGAGGGTGTCCAACCGAAGAGCAGAGTGCTCGAAAGACCCCCTGACCGAAAGGGTATCCACGGACGCTCCCCCGATCCGTCCGTTCAGGTCGGATGCGAAGGCCAAGCCATGACCTGCGGTCCACGTCACGCCCATCTTCCCCCTTGCCGTCAGGTCGGCTTCCGTCCGGTCGAGGAATGCCCCCAGGTCAGGGAGGTCGATGTCACCCTCAACCCTTACTTCTACCAACTCTCCCCTCATTGAGGCGAGGCCCTGGAGGGTCACCTTTCCCTCCTGCGATCGGATCTCGCCTTGAACGGAACTCTGCCCCGACCGGGTTTCCAACGCGAGGGACCCTGCCCGGATGTCACCTCGGTTCAGAGTGGAGGGGAGAACCACGACGTTGCCCACGGCCTCCAAGTCCCGGAGTGAGCCTCCGGACCCGTGGAGGTCCAGGTCCAGGTTCAACTGCGATTGGAACCCCTTCCACCCCAGGAGGGATTCCAGGTTCAAGCCTCTGATCTCGCCCTGGGCCACCCGGAACTCTAGTGGATCAGCGAAGGGAGAGACTCCCCCTTCCAGACCGAGTGTCCCCGAGGGGGAGGAGAGCTGTACGGAGACCTGGAGGTCGCCTTCGGAGAGGACGACGACCACCTCTCCAGAATCCACCAGCGTGCTGCGGATCCGGGAAGGAATAAGATGAAGCTGTCCCGAGATGTTCCCGGTCCGAGGGTCCAGGCCCTCCATTCGAGCCCGAGCCAGGCCGTTGAGGTGGGAAGGGAGTCCTGCAACCTCGGCCAGGTCGATCCCCGAGAACTCCAGACTGTCCAGAATCAGGAAGGGCTCGGCGGCGAACGGACTGCCTTGGATGCTGGCCAACACCCGACCCCCGGATCTTTCCTCCGGTCCACCGTCCTCGGGAGGGAGGTCGTCACCCCCGTCCGGCCTCCTCACCCACCCCTCCACAACCGCCGAGAGGGCTCCACTCTTGAGGTTGGACTGTACGACTGCGCTGTCCAGGGCGATCCCCCAGCCCTCGGATTCCCGCAGCCGCACCAGGACGTCCGCCTCGAGGGTTCCGGGATCCCCTCCGATCCCTTCCAACGTCACCTCGGCATTCACCCGGCTGGGGACGGTGTCGCCCAACAGCCGGGAGAGGTCCACGTCTCTAAGCTCCAGGTCGGGAACCGAATACCTGAGTACGCGGAAGTCCTCCCCACCGGCTCCCGCGTCTCCCCTCCACGTCACCTCTCCAGTGGCAGCCAAATGGCCTGGGCCCAGGGGCTGGCTGACTTCGAAGGTGCCCTCACCCCCTCTCCAGAGTGCCCTGAGGTTGCCCCCCGCCAAGGATAGGCCCCGATAGGCACCGTGAAGGGTCGTTACCTCCAACTCGGCGATGGCGGAGTCGATGGAGAAGCCTCTGGTTTCGAGGGCGAACTGGGATTCCAGCCCCCGGATCTTCGGCTGGTCCGGCAGATTCGGGGTCGGTGGTCCCGAAAGGCTCGGTATCATTTGCTCCGATACATTCGGTGTCGGATCGGCCGGTGGGCCATCTTTCCGGTACGTTCCCCGGAGCTGGAGGGTCGGCTGGGGATCCAGGGGGTGGCCTCCCACGGAAAACTCCACCGCGCCCAACCCGTCAACTCCGGCTTCCACTTCAAGGTCGGCCTGCCCGTCCAGGAAAGCGCCGGACACCACCAATGGGCGGGTTCCCCGGCCGTCGAGCTGGAGCCCCTCCACCCGGGCGGATAGATCACCCTGAAGGTGAGCCAGGTCGCTCCCCCCTACCTCCATCGCTAGGAGGGCGTTCACGATCCCTCCGAGCCGACTCTCGCCGAAAATGCTCTCCAAGCGAAGGTTCTCTGAGGTCCCCTGCAGGCGGTATTCCACCGCACCGGAGGCCGATGGCGTGAAGGTCCCCTCCAGGCCCAACCGGCCCCCATCTGAGAGGGTAACTCGCCCCGACACATCTACCCGGGAGGACCGACCCCGCAGCCTGAGATCAGCTTCTGCGTTCACCGCCGGATCGAGAGTCCGTACGAATCCGGAGAGATCCCGGAAGGCCACGGGGGTTGCCTGGAAGTGGAAATCGATCTCCTCGATTTCCCCCTCCTCCCCCCGGGGCAAAAGGAGGGTCCCCTGGGCCGACACGTCGCTGGCGCCGGATTGCAGAGTGAGGCCGGGAATTGAGACCCGTCCATCGGCCACCGTGCCCCTTCCTTCCACGACCACCCGGTCGAGGGCCTCTCCGGGGGGCAAAAAGCGGGCGTACAGGGTGTCGAGGCCTACCGCCAAGTCACCGTCCCCCACTTCCAGTCTCGCCACCAGGGACAGCTCCTCTACCTCCAGCCGATCAGGAGCAACCGAAGGACATTCCGAGGCAAAAACCAATCTGGCAGCGGCTCCCTGGATCCGGATGGGTCCGGATCGAAACCGAACCCTGCCTCCCGCTTCCTCCCGCCCATCGGGCTCGTCGGTCCTCCCAAAGGGCGCCAGGAAATCCCAGAGTGAATCCGGTCGTTGAGTCAACTCGGCTCTGAGGCCCATGACCTCTGCCTCACGGATCTCTACTCTCCGGAATAAGAGGGGAAGGAACCGGAAGTGGACCTCCAGGGAATCCAGCACAGCCTCAGGGCCCGCTTGTTCTTGGCCCTCCAGCGGAGTCAACCGCACCCCCTCGAGCCGCAGGCTCCGGATCCAGGAACCGCTCACCCCCTCCACCGACAGCTGGGTTCCCGGATAGGGATTGAACCGATCTGCCAGCCGGGCCACGAGCCAGGTGGAAACCCCGTCGAACTGAAGAATCCCGAGGAGGAGAAGCCCAAGAAGAGCCCCGCCGGCGAATACCCGGAGGCCCCAGCGCATGACTCGTCGGAGGAGTCGCACCAACGGCCTCCTTGCAATACCCGAAACGCCCACGCTAGGATCTGACGCCGTCACGTCGGAGCTCTGCACAGTCACGCCTTATTCCCTGAGCGAAGAGAACTCACGAAGGCCACACATAGGTTCAGAAAAATGACAAGGGTGGAC
The DNA here is from genome assembly GCA_030618065.1 of Gemmatimonadota bacterium. Classification (GTDB taxonomy): domain Bacteria; phylum Gemmatimonadota; class Gemmatimonadetes; order Longimicrobiales; family Gaopeijiaceae; genus JABDNZ01. Next base: position 575 of record JAUXEE010000010.1, on the reverse strand, counting down.
CACCAGTACCCATGATAGCGCTTTGCCGGTATTTCGTCTCGTCCGGACCTACCGTTAGGCTGGGTATCGTCATCCGGTTTCTTCTGACCGGCAGGAGGGTTGGACCCTGGAGGATGCCCGGGAGGCTTTTTGCACCGGCCAACGGCAGAGTCCGCCTTCGGTCAGTGCCCCCGTAGGCCTGTACACTCTGAACGGAAGTTGGATGGTGGGAGGAGGCCATCGTGGCATCTGGAAGAACGACCGGATCAGGTACCTTTACCCCTGGTGGGGTCGGATGGACCCGGAATACCCGGGCTGAGGAGAACCTTACCCGCATCGTGGAATCAGGAGGGATGGGTTTCCGTTACCTGCTGGCTCGAGCCTTCGGACTCAGGGCTGGTATAGACGCAGCTTGCAGTCACTCCGGTTGGGCTTGGTACGTGACCATGGGGGGTGCCTGGTTGAGACTGTAAAGGGGGCCTCCGGCTCCCCCGTACTGTTCTCGGATCAGCCCGCGGTATAGCCTCGCGCCTGAAGACAGAGGGCGCCCGCCTTCTTGAACTGGTCGACCGCATCATCGTTTGCTGCCTGGGCCT
>JAUXEE010000099.1 GCA_030618065.1 Gemmatimonadota bacterium | reverse complement strand
GCCCATGCTCTGAAGCACCGCCTTCGGCGTCATCCGGAGGCAGGGCGGATCGAGATTCTTCGCCCCTCCCATCCGGAGGGGATCATGGCTCAGCTCCTGGGCAGAGAAGGGGATAGGGGAGGCCTCCTCTTTGGATTTGGGAACATCGCGGGACTGGGTCGAACCATGGTGAGGCACTGGCGGAAAGTGGGGGAGCCATATGGGATTTGAGCTGCCTTTTATCGGACTCCTGATCTCCCTGGCCATTATCGGCCTCACCGGGGTTTATCCCGGGGGAATCATCGTTCCCAGCTATCTCGTGCTGTTCATTTCCGACCCGAAGCGAATCGTCGGAACCCTGGCCGTGGCCGTCCTTACCCTCCTGGTCTACCTTCTGGTCAGTCGGTGGCTGATTCTTTTCGGCCGCAGGAGGTTCGTCTTCCTCATCCTGGTGGGAGGCGTGTGGTCGGTCCTCTGGCGGATGTTGTTTCCGGCGTTGTTCCCCCTCTCTCTGGAGTTCACCGTCATCGGTTGGGTCATCCCCGGTCTCGTCGCCAACCACTTCGAACGGCAGGGAGTCCTTGTGACCCTCGGTTCCCTCCTTACCGCCACCGTGGCCATCGGATGGTTGGGCCGGATTCTGAACCTGGTTTGACCCGGTCCCGCTTCGTCTGGGCAGGAGTTATCAGCCTCCTGGCGTGGGCCATCCTCCGGGTTGTCGCTCCGGGATCCGCCATTCCCTGGACGCCGGCCATGGTGGGGGCCGCCGGGGCCATGGATGCCGTGGTGGCGGGTGCGGCTCGGCATTGCCGGGACGAGGGCCTCCCCATCGACCTGGGTGTAGATCCCAACGGCACCTGTCTGGTGGGTCCGGAGCACACCGATCTCCTCACCTCACTGGGGCAACTGGAAGCGAAGCGGACTACGACGACCCCGGATGTGGCGGGTCTTTTGGTGCACCTGCTGTCCGAGGCAGGCGTGGGGGAGGGAGATAGGGTAGCGGTGGGCGCCTCCGGTTCCTTTCCTGCCCTCCTGGTCGCCACTCTCGCCGCGGTGGAGGCGCTGGGCGCCGAGGCGGTCACCATCCTCTCCCTGGGGGCATCCTCCTTCGGGGCCACCCGGCCTGCCTTTCATCTCTTGGATCTGTATGAGCTGATGGAGGCTGGAGGCTTCGTCTCGACACCGGTGGCTGCGGTCTCCTTGGGTGGCTCCGGAGACGTGGGTGCTGACTTCGATGCGGCTTTTCGGGATGGTCTCCTCAAGGAGCTTCTGAAAAGTGAAGTGCCGGTTCTGCAAGACCCGGATCTGCGGTCGAACGTGGCAGAGCGGATGGCCCTCTACGGCATCTCGGCGGCCTTCGTGAACATCGGCGGGGCAGAGGTGAACCTGGGTGTCAGCCCCCGGATCCTGAGTGTGCCCCCGGGGCTGGTGGGCCACCTCGACCTCCCCAATGAGAAGGAGCGGGGTGTGCTTTTCGAGATGGCCTCCCGGGGCGTCCCCGTCATCCACCTTCTCCACGTCCGAGGGTTGGCTCTCCGGTATGGCCTTCCTTGGGATCCCCTTCCCCTTCCAGAGGCGCTCTCCACCCGATTCGGCGATGCCCAGAAGGGAAAGGACCTCTCCTTCTGGCTATTGACGGTGGGGTATCTCGGGGCGTTGGCCCTCGTGGCCTTCGTTGGAAGAGGAACCTGGGCCTCGGAGACGGTGCGGTAACCCGGTTGAACGCCTAGTTTGCTCTGGGAGTCGAGGTAACGCGTTTTCATGGAGGTGACGACTATGACGCGGCAGAGCCGTTGGATTGTTGGGCCGGTCGCTCTCACTCTGATGTTGATGACCGGGGTCGGATCCGTTCAGGCCCAGGATGCCGATGTGGTGGGGGAAACCCCGGTTCTTCTCACCTCCTGCGGGCAGAGCCCGGGTCCGACCTTCGTGAAGTTGTTTCTCGGTCGCCTGGAGATGGATTTCGAGCTCCTCGATCAGGCGACGGCCCAGGACCTCATCGATGCCCAGTCCGCTGGGAATCCCTTCAAGTCCATAATCATCGTCACCGGAGCCAGCCTGAAAGGGATGGGAGCCGCCGGAGTGTCCATGCGGGAGGAACTCATCCGCACCGAGGCCCTCATCGCCGAGGCGAAAGGTCAGGGGCTCACCATTATCGGAGCTCATGTGGAGGGGATGGACCGCCGGGCCCAGGGGGCGGCTGCGGGGGACAACTCCGACGAGCAGTCCATCGATGCCGTGATGCCCTTTTCGGACGTCATGGTGATCCGGCAGGATGGGAATGAGGACCGGCGGTTTACCGTCCTCTCCGAGGCTGAGGGCATTCCCCTCATCCTCTTCGTGAAAAACATGGAGATGGGGGACGCCTTCGGGAGGGTTCTGAAGAAGTGAGCATGTTCGTCTATGCCGGGCTGGTGCTCGGCGTCATGGTGGCTGTCTACATCGTCGCCAAGCTCTTCAAGCTCTCCACCGAGCTGTCCATGTTCGCGGCGGCTCTCGGCGGAGCGCTGGCCGGTGGCTTCGGTCTGCCTCCTCGGCATATCGCCGAAGGGGCCATGACCTACCTGGACATCAACCTCATCTTCATCACCGCCACCCTCTTCATGAACATCCTGAAGGAATCGGGGGGGGTGGCCTTTTCCGTTAGGGGAATCCTGAAACGATTCCACCGGAGCCGGACCCTTCTGGTGATTCTCCTGACGGTCCTCCTCCTTCTTCCCGGGGCCCTCACCGGTGCCGGGAGTGTCACGGTTCTCATTACCGGCGGGATGGTGGCCGTCGTTCTCCAGACCATGGGGGTTTCCAGGGCCCGGACCGCCGCCATCGTCTTCATCATCGCGGGCCTCAGCGCGGCGGCTCCACCGGTGAGCCTCTGGGCCATGATGACGGCGGCCGGCGTCAACATGCCTTATGTGGGCTTCTTCTGGCCCCTTCTCCTTCCCTGCGTCTTCCTCTCCCTGATCACCATCTTCCTTCTTGGTTGGAAGGGAGGGGAAATCGATCTGGAGAAGGCTTTGGCGGAGCTGCCTCGGCCCCCTGAGGGGATGGGATGGGGGAAGGTGTTCATACCCCTTCTGGTTTTCGGGGCTCTCATCTTCATGGGTAGGCAGTGGCCCCACGACACGCCGATCCTGGGCCTCCCCCTGATGTTTTCCTGCGCAGCCGCCACCTCCTTCTTCCTATCTCCAGTGAAACTGGATTTCCTGAAGATCTCCAGGGAGACCATCAAGCAGTTGCTGCCTCTTATCGGCACCCTCACCTGCGTCGGGGTTCTGGTCCAGATCATGACTCTCACCGGGGTCCGGGGACTCCTGGCCGTCACGGTGGTGACGCTCCCGGTGGCGCTGGTTTTCGCCACCCTTTTCCTGGTTCTCCCCATTTCCGAGGCCGTGTTGATGTGGGGAGCCGCGCCGGTCCTCGGCGTCCCCCTGATTCTTCTCTTCAACAACATCGGGTTGGATCCCATCGTGGCTCTGGCGGGGATGAGCGTCATTTGGCCCCTGGGGGACGCCCTCCCCCCCACGGCCATCATCGGTCGCCTCACGGTGGATGTGGTGGGTTACCGAGAGAATTACGCCCGCTTCCTGAAGGCATGCATCGTACCGGCTCTTATCATCATGGCGGTTGGGACCCTGATGGTTGTCTATTCGGCCCGTCTTTCTTTCCTCACCGGGTTATAGGAAGGAGAACTCATGACTCAGATTCAAACCGTCGTCTCCTTCCTCTATTATCTCCTGGTCGCCTACGTGGTGGTCCTCCTGGTGTGGAACTTCGTCCGAAGCAGGAAGTGGGACGAAGAGATTCTTTACCTCATCGTCCTCCTCCCCTTCCTTCTTCGCCTGTTCAGGCTGAAGTGACATGAAGCTTCGAAAGCTCGTCTTCGCCGTCTTTGGCCTCCTGCTCCTGACCACCTCGGGTACCAGCTTCTACCGGAGCCGGCATCTGGAAGAGGCGGTGGTTCTCAGCCCCGGTGTCAGCGAGGTGAAGAAGCTGGGGGACTACTTCGAGGGGATCCGGGGGACGGTGAACGACTGCAATATCTACATCATGGAGGGGGAGGAGCCGGGTGGAACGGTTTTCGTGATGGGGGGAACACACCCGGAAGAACCGGCGGCCCGCCTGGCGGCTTGGATCCTCGCTGAGAACGCGGTCATGGAAGCGGGGCGTCTCATCGTAGTTCTCAGCTCCAACCGGAGCGCCAGCTTGGTGACCCGGGTCGGGGGTGCCTACCCGCCGGACTTCAGCATTCCCACGGATTGGGGGGAGCGAACTTTCCGCCTCGGGGACCGTTGGGCCGATCCGCTGGACCAGTGGCCAGATCCGGAGGTCTACATCCACTATCCCAGTGGCCAGTTCCTGGCCTTCGTGGATATCAGAAATCTGAACCGGACTTGGCCCGGACGACCGGACGGGAGTCTCACCGAGCGAACCACTCACGCTTTCATGGAGCTGATCCGGCAAGAGAAAGTGGATCTCTTCATCGACCTCCATGAGGCCGAGCTTCAATACCCCGTCATCAGTACCATCGTGGCCCACGACAGAGGGGAAGAGCTAGCCGCGTTCACCTCCATGATGTTGAGCGATATGGAGTTCAACATGGGGATGGAGTATTCCCCGCCTTCACTCCACGGCCTCTCTCACAGGGAGGTAGGGGATCATTCCGACGCCGTCTCCCTCCTCTTCGAGGCTCCGGAGCCCTTCCTCGATGCCACGCGGGGGAAGACCACCCGGGAGCAGCTCCTCACAGGAAAGGATGAGTTCGTGGTGAAGGCCGGAAAGGCGGGACTCCTTTTCGAGAAGATGGACGAGAACGGTTGGCCTGTGGACGTACGGGTGGGACGCCATACGTCCGCGGTCCTCATGACCATGGAGACTTGGTCCGAATTGAACCCGGACCGCCCCTTGAGGTGCCGGGGCGTGCCCCGGTACGACGAAATCATCGCGTTGGGACTTGGACACTGGTTGCATGACCCGTCGGCGGCACCGCCGGAGAGGGTTGAGATCGAGTAGGAAGCTAGACCATTCGAACGAAGGAGCGATCCCGTGAGACTCGAACGAAACATCGGCCCTGTAGTAGGGGGCATGCTGACCCTGGCCCTCCTCCTGGGAATGGGGGCGGACACTGCTTGGGCCCAGTGGGAACAGGTGGTGCCGACAAGTACGGCGCAACAGGGGCCCCTCCTTCCGGGGCCGATTTGCTCCGGTGAGCCGGGCGATCCCGCATGTGGGTGCGATCCCGAAGTTCAGGACTGTGGCTGCACTAGCATTCAGGTGAGCAAAGGGGCCTCCACGGACGGCTCCGTCATGACCGCCCACAGTTGTGATGGAAACTATCGAACCTGGCTCCAGATCGAGCCCGCCCGGGAGAACGCTCCCGGCTCCATGCGGCCCATCTACTGGGGCAAGCTACATACGGAGACTCCTGACGACATGCGGAGGATGCGGCTGAAGGGTGAGATCCCAGAGGTGCCCCAGACCTACCGCTATTTCAACGTGGCCTATCCCGCCATGAACGAGAAGGGATTGGCCATCGGTGAAACCACCATCGGAGGGCGCCGGGAGCTTCGTAACGATGAGGGGATGTTCCTCATCGAGAATCTCCAGGCCATCGCCCTGGAGCGTACCACCACGGCCCGGGACGCCATCAAGGTCATCGGTGAGTTGGTGAAGGAGTATGGCTACGGTGACTCAGGGGAGTGCCTCACCTTTGCCGATGCCAATGAAGTCTGGCACTTCGAGATCATGGGCGGAGGACCGTTCGAGGTGGGCGGCGTTTGGGCGGCGGTTCGGATTCCCGAAGGCCAGGTGGGGGTAAGCGCCAACATTCCCCGCATCAGCACCCTGGATTTGGACGACCCGGACCACTACATGGCCAGCGACAACGTCCATTCCCTGGCTGAGGAGATGGGTTGGTGGGACTCGGATTCGGTGGAGGAGTTCAAGTGGTGGAAGGCCTACGGAAGTAGGAACCGGCAGACCGGGGAGCCCAGAGCCCCCTACTCCACTCGGGAGTTCTTCATCCTGAGCACCCTGGCTCCGTCCCTGAACCTCTCCATGGACATGGAGGAGCTTCCCTTCAGCGTGGTGCCGGATGAGAAGGTCTCCATCCAGGACGTCCTGGCCTATTACAGGGAGACCTACGAAGGGACCGAGCTGGACGTTACCAAGAACATGTTGATCCCGAACCGGTACGCCCAGGACCCGGGCGACCCGGAGATGGTGAAGAGCCCCATGGTGAACCCATGGAGCATGGGCCGGGATTGGGGTCAGCTCATGAACACTCTGGCCCCCGGGAGCGTGGAGTCGGTCCGCACCATCGCCGTGCAGCAGTGCTCCTACTCCCAGATCATCCAGGCTCGGGACTGGCTCCCCCCGGAGATCGGAACCGTGGCCTACTTCTCCTTCGACAACCCGGGCCAGAGCCCCCGGATCCCTGTCTATGCCGGGACCCTGAGTCTGCCGGAAAGCTTCAAGATCGACTGCCAGAAGAGCTACCGGGAAGATTCCGCGTGCTGGTCCTACCGGCAGGCCAACCGGCTCTCCCAGATCAAATGGGGATGGGCGAGGGAGTACCTGGAGCCGGCGGTAATGGCCTTCGAGGAGCAGATGTTCCTGGAACAGCCCCTCATGGAGGGCAAGGCCGTGGAGTTGATGAAGGCAGAGGGGGGTGATGACCCCATGAAGTTCCGGACCTTCCTGACCCGGTACACGAACAATTGGGCCGGCGCCACCATGCAGAAATGGGAAGAGCTGGGTGATTTCTTCTGGGCCAATTATGCCAGAGGGTGGTAGGGGAATAACATCCGACCCGGATCAGGGGCTGACCTGACCCGGGCTCCAGCAAGAGAACCCCCGGGGCGCGAGGACGCCCTGGGGGTTCCTGGTTTTGGCTTCGCTTCAGCGTCTCCTGAAGGACGTCTTTGCGTTGGTCCATCGGTGAGAGGGTAGGGTGGGGTATGGTTGGGGGACCGGGCCGCCGGCTCACTCCCTCGCCCGCTGGCCATCCGCTTCGCTTCTGGAGGCGGGCTCCGGGAGTGAGCCGGCGGCCCGGCCCCCACGATCCCAAGGGAAGTCGGATCGTAGCCATGTC
>JAUXEE010000091.1 GCA_030618065.1 Gemmatimonadota bacterium | reverse complement strand
TGAGGGTGCCCCCCCCGCCCCCGCCCCCCGTCACGCTCCTGAAATAAGCGGGAACGGCTCTGAGCCAAGGGCTGGTCCCCGACTTGCCATTGGTTTGACAAACCGCATCTGCACCCCCAGTGTATGAGTGTACCGATACACTTTTCTAATCCTCGTCGTGCCTCCCGATCTCGACGGCGGTTCCCCCGGCCTGCGGATGAACACGATGCTCTCGTCTCGGTGGAAGGTTTTCTCAGTCCTGTTTCCTCTTCTCCCTTTCCTTCCGGCTCTTGCCACCGGATGTGGTAACCCAGAAGCCAGAGAGGGGGGCTCGGCCCCGCCCTATGCCTCAACGGAAGGGCCGAAAGAAGTATGGACGCTCTCCGACCTCCCCTTTCTGGAAATCGGTGTCCGGGAAGGAGAGGAGCCGTATCAGCTCCACCGGGCCCAGAGTTCGGTCCTTCTGGGCGACGGGCGGATCGTCGTTGCGAATGCCGGAAGCCAGGAGCTCCGGTTCTTCGATTCGGAGGGCCTCTATCTGTCGGCCGTGGGAGAGGACGGGGAGGGCCCGGGCGAGTTCCGCTTCCCGACTCGGATTCGCAAGGTTGGGCAGGACTCCCTTCTGGTGTGGGACCAGAGGCTGCAGAGGGTTTCGTTCTTCGACTTCGAGGGCAGGTACCTCGGATCGGAGAGATTGAGTCCCACTTCGGAGGTGATGTTCCCCGGGGACGAATGGCTTCTTGGGAGATTCTGGATCGATAGCCCCCTTCTACCATCCGCCAGAGAGCCGGTCCGGGTGGCGGCCGAAGCCATCCCGCTCCCGGACTCGTTGCAGGGCCTTCTCTACCTGAGGGTCACCCGGCAGGGGAGGATCTGGGCCTCGGAAATTCGGCCGCCGGCAGACACCGCGATCTCCTGGACGGTCTACGATCTGGAAGGCCGACCCGTGGCACGGGTAACGACCCCAGCCCACTTCGAGCCCCATGAGATCGGGGCCGATTATGTTCTGGGGCGGTTCATGGACGATGTGGACATCAACTATATCAGGCTGTACGGGCTGGAGAAGCCGGAGGGGAGCCAACCGGGGCCCGGTCTGGATCCGTCTCCCCCTCGAGTTGAACCCGGTCCGCGGTTGGCCCAAACTCCCCAGGAAGGGAAGGTGTTGGCGCCCCTCAAGAGCCTCGTCAAGAGCCTCGCTTCCCTCCAGGAAATCCACTACTCCGACCACTACACCTATACGGCAGACACGGAGAGCCTCTTTTCCGATCCAAGAGCCCGGATTCCCGATGGCTTGGCAGTAACCATCCTTTTTGCCGGCCGGCAGGGGTGGATGGGCACCGTCACTGATACCGATTCAGGGAAATACTGCGCTCTGGCCTACGGCGCCTACGTTCCCATGGGGTGGGCCCCAGGCATGTTAATCTGCCCCTGACGGGAAGCTCCCTCCGCCGTCCGGGCTCTGGGTGAAGGCAGGGGGCAAACAGATGGTCCCGACTTGCCCACCGGGGTCCGGGTGGGCACTATCCTGCCTTCCAGGATCAGTCCTCTCAAGCCAGGAGGCAGCAGGTGGCGTCCAAGTCCGAGGTCTTCAGCTCTCGCTGGGGGATGCTCCTTGCCATGCTGGGCATGGCGGTGGGGACGGGGAATATCTGGCGGTTTCCACGCATCGCCGCTTCGAACGGCGGGGGCTCCTTCCTGGTGGCTTGGGCCGTTTTCCTCCTCCTCTGGTCGGTGCCTCTCCTGATTCTGGAATTCGGGATGGGGAAGGGGACCCGAAAGGGGACCGTGGGGGCCTTCGCCAAGACCAGTGGAGGGAAATTCGGGTGGATGGGGGCCTGGGTGGCGTGGACCGCCACGGCCATCATGTTCTATTACAGCGTAGTCATGGGATGGACCATCCGCTTCTTTTGGGCCACCCTCACCCGCGAGATTCCCACGGAAGTCCCCGGAGCTTTTTGGGAGGGGTTTGCCGGCACGAACTCGGCTCTCTTCACCCACCTCATAGCCATGGCCCTGGGAGTCTTTGTGGTTTCCCGGGGAGTCAAAGGGATTGAGACGGCAGCCAAGATCCTCATTCCCAGCCTCATCATCATGGTCGTCGTCTTGGCCATCAAGGCCCTCACCCTACCAGGAGCAAGCCGAGGACTGGCTTTCCTTTTTACTCCGCATTGGGCAGACCTGGCCAACTACAGGATCTGGCTGGAGGCCCTGACTCAGAACGCCTGGGATACGGGGGCCGGGTGGGGCCTGGCTTTGACCTATGCGGTCTACATGCGAAAACGTGAGGATACGGCGCTGAACGCCTTCGTTATCGGCTTCGGCAATAACTCCATGTCCCTCCTGGCCGGGATCATGGTGTTGTGCACGGTCTTTTCCATCATGCCTGAGGCCGCCGACGTGATCGTTGGAGCCGGGAATGAAGGACTGACCTTCATCTGGGTGCCCCAGCTCTTCGCCCAGATCCCCTGGGGTCAGTTCTTCATGGCCGTTTTCTTCTTGGCCCTCGTGTTTGCAGCCTGGACGAGCCTCGTCTCCATGATCGAGCTCGCCAGCCGCGTTCTCCAGGACATGGGCCTCACCCGAGGCCGGGCTATCGGGATCGTCGGGGTGACCGGGCTTCTCTGCGGAGTTCCCAGCGCTCTGAACATGGCCGTTTTTCAGAATCAGGATTTCGTGTGGGGCGTGGGCCTCATGCTCTCCGGCTTCTTCTTTGCCGTGGCCGTTCTCCGATACGGGGTCACTGATTGGCGAGAGAAGTTCATCAACACCGGGTATTCGGATATCCATATCGGGGCCTGGTGGGACTGGGCCATTCGTCTGGTGGTGGTGGAGGCCGTGGTCCTCATCGCCTGGTGGTTCGTCCAGGTGGCGGGGGAGGGCTGGGCCGCCAACCTGACTCTCTTCTCGACGGCGAACATCGGCACGACCCTGATCCAGTGGGCCGTCGTTCTCGCGGTCCTCCTTGGAGTGAACCGGTTCCTGGTGAGGAGGTCTCTGGGTGGAGAGTCCGACCCCCTTTCAGGGATCGGCTGAGTACAGCGGGGGCCCATACCCCCATGGACTTCGATACCTTCTATCGTCTGGCTCACGAAGCGTTCGAGACCATTCCAGAGGAATTCCGGGAGGGCGTGGACGGCCTGACCGTCCGGCCTGAATCCCTCCCCCATCCCACCCTCCCTGGCGTCTTTACTCTCGGGCAGTGCCTTTCCGAGGCCTATCCCTCGGGATGGACCGGGCCCGAGACGCTCCGGTCTGTGGTGGCCCTCTATCATGGCTCTTTCCAAGCCCTGTCCAAGGCGGATCCGGACTTTGACTGGGAAGGGGAGCTCTGGGAAACACTCACCCACGAGCTGAGACATCACCTGGAGAGCTTGGCCAACGAGGATGCGTTGGAGGGGGTGGATTACGCCATGGAGGAGGCCTATTGCCGGGCGGAAGGAGGGGATTTCGATCCCCTCTACTACCAGGCAGGGGTGGAGGTGGCTCCAGGGCTATTCCAGGTGGAGTACGACTTTTTTCTGGAACAGAGGTGGGATCCGGAGGCCTTCGAAGTCGCGGAGGTCATCGAGTTCTCATGGCATGGCGCTCCGAAACGGGTGCCCCGACCCGACGCTCTGGGGGATATTCACTACATCTGGATCAAGGGCCTGGAGGTGGGTCCCGGTTCTCTCCAGTTGGTCCTTCTCCGGAAATTGAAGTGGAAGGAGCGAGTGAGATCTCTGAGAGGGGAAGGGGCCCTGGAATGGTGGGAGTCGGAGGCCGAACTGATTCGGTAGGGTCTCAGTACTCCACTCGGTCCGGATCCCGGGCCCACTCCTCCAGCACCTTCTTCCCCTCTTCTCCAAGGGCTTGGTCACCCTGAAGGGCGCGGTCTTTCCATCCGAACGCCAACTCCTGGGCGATGAGGGTATCGTCGAAGCCGGCTGCTTTGGCGTCCTCTCCTTTGCCGGCGAAGACAACTCTGGGGATGCGGGCCCAGTATATGGCTGAGAGACACATGGGGCAGGGTTCGCAACTGCAATAGATCGCGCAGTCGTCCAGAAGGTGGGTCCCCAACCGCCTGGCGGCATCCCTGATGGCGAGGACCTCGGCGTGGGCGGTGGGATCTAGAGCCTCCACCACCTGATTCCGCCCCAGCCCCACCACCTCTCCTTCACGGACCACCACCGCGCCGAAAGGCCCGCCCTTGCCCGTCCTGGAGTATTCTCTCGCCAGTTGGATGGCCTGCCGCAGGAATGTCAGGTCGTTCATGAGCGTCTTCTCAGGGCCTCTTCTGCGTATTCTCAGGACCTCTTTCGGAACCGGCTACCCCTTCATGATGCTGGTGCCGGCCCTTCTTTTCCAGCTTCCCGATGGGAGACTGGGGTTGGGGGGCGGAAAGCTTCTGGCTCCGGGGAGCGTATATGCCTACATCACATTGTTCGTGGGAATGACTCGAAGGCTGACCAGATTCAGGAAAGGACTACGGCCGAATGTCTCGAAGGTGCCATCGTCCAGGACGAACCTCCACCCTTTCCGGAATCCTCTGCACCCTGCTCCTGCTGCCTCTCACATTGGCCTGCGGCATCATAGACCTGGGCGATGACCCCCAAAGGGAGCCGAAACCCGGCGAGATCACCGTCCTCTTCATTGGGAGCAGTTACCTCGAATTCAACGACGTTCCTCAGCGATTCCAGGAGTTGTCCAGGAAAGCCGGGCACGACGTCTTCGTGAAGGCCCATACCTATCTGGGGCAGCCCTTGGCCTTTTTCGCATCCAGCTCGGCAGCTACCTACGTGATCCGGCAGCGGGATTGGGACTTCGTGGTTTTGCAGGGGGGCGCCCACAACGTTGCCTACCCGAGGGGAGCCGAGCATCCCGCCTACCCAGCTCTGAAGGAGCTTCATCGAAAGGCCACCGAAGACTCTCCTGGAACCCAGGTCGTCTACATGATGCCCTGGGCCTTCGAGGATGGAATGCTCTGGGTGGAGGGACGGACCGAAAGCTATGAGGAGATGCAGCTGGATATTCGGGAGAAGGTCCTGGAATGGTCCGACGAGTTGGGACTTGTCGTGGCCCCGGTAGGGATGGCTTTCTATGAGGTCCTCACAGAATGGAATCAGGGGCCGCACTTCCTTCACGACACCGACTGGAACCACGCCAGCCAGGCCGGCTCCTATCTGGCGGCAGCCACCTTCTTCTCGACGATTTTCGTGGAAAGCTCATCGGGTGTGAGCTACAACTGGAAGGTGGAGAAGGGGCTGGCCGCGGACCTCAGGGACGTTGCTTCGTCCACCGTCCTGGGGGAGCTGGAGCTCTGGAATATCGACTGGGGTGGGGGCGGGTGAGAGGAAGTCGGTCAGAAGAAGACAGCGCCCCGTGGCTCACCACCCCGGGGCGCTTCCTTTTCCTTTCCCCTGATTCTGCCCGCTAATCGGAGCGGTCAGGGAGATTCCCTCAGACCCAGCCGATTACCGGATATACCTTCTCGGCTCGTACTGGTTGAAGGGCCGCACCAGAATACCGGGGATTCCTGTCTTCTTCATCACCCGGTAGATGGGGATGGGCCGGCCTCGGCCGGCCTGCTCCAGTTGCCGCTCAAGGCGGGCGCCCATCTGGCTCCGATCCTCCGGCGACATGGCCGCTAGGCGAGCTTCCAGCTCGGCTCGCTGGGCCGCGACCTCCTCCTCGGACGGCGTAACCTGCACCACGTTATCCAGGTAGCCCCAGGTCACCAGGTTGTCGTTGGTCACCGGCTCCATGAGGTAACTGATGAGGTTGGAGCTGGCTTGGCCACTGGGTATGAAGAAGGAGCCTGCCGGCAGCGTCACGGTTTCGGTTCGCTTCTCGGCCTTCAACGATTTCAGGTAGTGGGCCTGGAAATACTGATCGTGGGTGACTTCGGTGGCATACCAGGTCTCTACCTCCAACTCGATTGGCTCCGTCAGCTTCTTTACCGAGATGTCGTGCTGGAGCAGGAGGGGCACCACCTTCGTGAGGTTCGGTGGGATGAGGTATCCCCAGGGCCGGGTGACGGTTTCCGTGGGCTCCCATTTGGTGAGGATCGGACCTTCGATAAGCTCGAAGGTCGCGTCGGCCCCGGCTCCCCGGCCTCCGGCCCGGTACCAGAAGTGCTCCCGGAACTTCTCCATCTGCTCGTAAGCGATGGGGAACTGGTCGTCGTCCGAGTCGTCGTTGCCCCGGGCGATGGCATCGGCCCGGGCCTGGGCCACGGCAGCCCTGACCTTCCCCGGGTTCTCAGCGGCGTATCTGATGAGCTCCCGCTGGCCGATGTACTCGCCACGAACCTGGTGCTGGTAGCGTTCCTCCGCAGGGACTTCTACCACCCGAGTTCCATTGTCCACCACCCGGTGGCTTCCACTGGGGGTCTCGAAGAGGAATCCGATCATGTTGGCCAGTGTGGAGTAGACGTGCTGTTTCCTTGGCTCGACCGATGTGGGGGACCATCCCACCTCACCGCCATCCATCTGCCGGGCGCCAGAGTACCAGAATCCGTCGTAGTCCTCGGCCTGGAGAGCCGCCCGGATCTGAGGGATGATCTCCTCGTTCCCGATGCGCATGAGGTTGGGATCTCCGGCGGGGTTCATGTTGGTCTGGAATGTGAGAACGTAAGGAGTGGATCCACCGTGATGGGTGTCCACGTGGATGTCCGGCCGCCATTCGTAGAGGATTTTTGTGACCAGGGCCTGGATCTCCTGGGACTCCAGTTTCAGGTAGTCCCGGTTCATGTCGAAGCCCTCGTCGTTGGTCCGGCGCCGGACCTCGGCTCCATCGGGGTTGACGGTGGGCACTACCAGAACCACCACTTCGTCCAGGAGAGGCCTGAGGTCCCCCATGACCAGGTCCCGCATGATCTCCATGGCGGCGTCCTTCCCCGCCACTTCTCCCCCATGGACGTTGTTCACGATCAGCACTACCGGCTTATCTGAGTAGGCCAGATCGGCGGGCTGAAAGACGGGGGGGTTGGAAAGGACGCAGAGGACCACGTCCCGGCCGCCGAGAGTCTCGGTGATCTTCACCACGTTCATGAGTTCGGTCCGGGACTCGAGCTCGTACACGAACTCCATGAGGGGCCCGTACAGGGTGCCCCCCTCCTGGTAATTCAGGGCTTCCGCCGGAGCCTGGAGCCACTCCTGAGCGGATAGCCGTTGTGGGGACGTTCCCAGCAAAGAAAGAGTGGGGAGAACGGCGGCGATGAGCAGCGGAAGGATGCTGCTGAGCATTTTACGGGGCATTGCGAGCTCCTCCTGGAGTCACGTTCCTCACGAACCATCGAAGTTGTGGGGCGTCAAAGTACTGCCCCGGAGCCATTGAGGCGACGCG
>JAUXEE010000198.1 GCA_030618065.1 Gemmatimonadota bacterium | reverse complement strand
CGTCAAGATCAACAGTCCCCTGTCAAAGCCCCGGGCGCCGGAGAGTGTTCCTGAACACCCCGGCATCCCTGGTTCGACACGGCGCAGATCCTCGACCCCGTTCCATCATTCAATGGAAGACGAGTGAGAAGAATTGACTCGCCCGCTCCGGCTGTCGCGTCCCACGCGGCGGACGGCACCGACCTGTACGAGGGGCTCTCCCGGCGGCCCCTCTCCATTCCCAGCAAGTACTTCTACGACGATCATGGTTCGGCTCTCTTCGACGCCATCTGCGAGCTGCCTGAGTACTATCCGACCCGGACCGAACAGGCCCTGCTGGACCGTGTGTCGCCGCAGATCGCCCAGCGTACCCGGGCCCGGCATCTAGCGGAGTTAGGGGCGGGGACCGCCCGAAAGACCCGGTATCTCATCGGGGCGTTGCTACGGGAGGTGGAAACCCTCCGGTATTCGCCCCTGGACATCAGCCAGTATGCGCTGGAGCAGGCGGCCGCCTCCCTATCAGGCGACTTTCCCGAACTCACCATCACCGGGGTCAGGTGCGACTACACCGCGGACCTGGATGCGCTGGAGACTGGTCCGGGCTGTCTTGCCGTCTTCCTCGGCAGTTCCATCGGGAACTTCACCCACCTGGCCGGCGTGGTGCTCCTCCGGCGACTCCGGAACCAGCTCCAGGAGGGGGATTGGTTTCTCCTGGGGGTGGACCTTGTGAAACCCGCCCCGATCCTGGAGGCCGCCTACAACGATTCCGCCGGCGTCACCGCGGCGTTCAACCTGAACATCCTCCGGGTCGTGAACCGGGAAGTCGGGGGAAACTTCGATCCCGGGGACTTCCGGCACCTGGCCTTTTATGACCGGGAGACGCAGCAGATCGAGATGCACCTGGTGGCGCGGCGGGATGTGCGGGTCCACCTCCAGGCACTCGATCTGACGCTGGAGATCCCCTCGGGCGAGAGGATCCACACCGAGATCTCCCGGAAGTTCACCCGGGATTCGACCGCCCGACTCCTCACCGACGCCGGATTTCACCTGGAGGAGTGGTTCGTGTCCGAGAACGGTTACGTGGCCCTGGCTCTGGCGAGAGTTGCGGCCGAGGGTGGAACGGCGCGGCCGGCTGAGCCCCAGTGACTGAAAGGATCGAGGAGAAACCCGGAATCTGCGGCATCTGCCCGGCGGGCTGCTGGGTGCAGGTGGGTGTGCAGGAGGACAGGCTGGTCTCCATCGAGGCCGCCGAGGGCCACCCCCTGGGCATGATCTGCCGCCGGGGCCAACACGCACCGGAGATCGTGCACTCCCAGGATCGCCTCCAGTACCCCATGCGGAGGGTGGGACCGAAGGGCACGTACGATTTCGAGCGTATCAGCTGGGACGAGGCCTACGACGGCATCGTGGAGGAGATGCAGCGGATCCGTACGGAATACGGACCCGAGGCCATGTCGGTCTACACCGGGCGCGGAGCCTTCGAGCTTTCCCTCTGCGACGTCTTCCAGCCCAAGGAAGCGGAGGTGTCGTCAGCGTCCAGCGTTCTCTTCCCCTTCGGCTCGCCCAACACCATGGGTGTGGGAGCTCTCTGCTACGTATCGTTCGCCATGATCGCGCCCCACGTCACCATGGGGCGGATGCTGGTGAACATGTTCACCGACATCGAGAACGCCGACCTCCTGGTGGTCTGGGGGGCCAACCCCGCCACGGACTCCCCTCCCCTGGACATGATCCGCCTTGAAGCCGCACGTCGGCGAGGGGCCGAGGTAGTCGTGATCGATCCGCGTCGAACCGAGACGGCGGTCCGGACCGATGCGGAGTGGATCCACATCCGGCCTGGAACCGACGGGGCGTTGGCGCTGGGCCTCCTCCACGTCCTCGTGGAAGAGGATCTCCATGACGAGGGTTTCGCCCGGGACTGGACCCAGGGCTTTGACGAGCTACGCACCTATGTCCAGCACTTTCCCCCCGAGGTCGTGGAAGCCACCACCGGGGTGCCGGCCGAGACCGTGGTTTCCCTGGCCCGGCGGCTCGCGGCGGCCCGGGGCGCAGCCCCCATCATGTACACGGGGCTGGAGTACTCCAACAGCGGCATCCAGGCGATCCGGGCCGTTCTGACCCTCTTCGCCCTGGCAGGCCACCTGGACGTCCCCGGCGGCCTTTGCCTTGCCATGCGGGGGAGCCACTTCCCCATCAACCGCTCGGGCATCCTTCCCAACCCGGCGCTGGACCGAGCCGTGGCGCGGGACCGGTTTCCCATCTACAGCCATTACCGCGGGGAGTCGCACGCCCTGGGGCTGGTGGATGCGGTGTTGCGGGACGAGCCCTACCCCATTCGTGGTCTCCTCGTGCATGGGGGCTCCATCCTGACCTCCTGGCCCCAGACCTCCGTGTGGCGGGAGACTCTCTCCAAGCTGGACTTCCTGGTGAGCATCGATCGGAAGCTCACCGCCGATGCCGCTTACGCCGACTACGTGCTGCCGGCCACGACCATGTTCGAAATCACATCGTACATGACCTACGGCCCGCTCTTCCGCATCCGGGAGAAGATGCTCGAGCCGGTGGGCGAGGCCCGAAACGACTATCTCATCATGGCCGAGCTGGCCCACCGGCTAGGCTACGGCCATCTCTATCCGCAGTCGGAAGAGGCGCTGCTCCGTCACGTACTGGACGGGTCGGGCTTCACACTGGAGGAGGTCCGCTCGGCCGGGGGAAGGGTGAGGATTCCCTCTCCCCTCATGGAGTACCGGAAGTGGGAGAAGGGGGGCCTCCGGCCCGATGGGAGGCCGGGCTTCGATACGCCGTCGGGCAAGTTCGAGATCGCATCCACCTTTCTGGAAGAGCATGGATACGAGCCCCTGCCACGGTATACCGAGCCCGTGGAAGGGCCCCTCTCCCGTCCCGACCTGGCCGCGTCCTTTCCGCTGGTCTTCAACTCCGGCGCCCGGCGGCAAAGCTATTTCCGCTCACAGCACCATGGTGTGGAGGGGCTGGCCCGGGACCATCCGGAGCCTCTGGTGGAGATCCATCCTGCCGATGCGTCCGTCCGGGGAATAGAGGACGGTGACCGTGTGGAGGTGAGCACGCCCCGGGGCTCGGTTCGCTTCGGCGCGGCCGTCAACCCGGACATCGTCCAGGGCGCCATCGAGTGTGACATGGGGGGTGGGGGCCCCCTGGGATCCCGGGCTTGGCAGGAATCCAACGTCAACGAGCTCACCGACATCACGAACCTGGACGAGATCTCCGGCTTCCCGGTCTACAAGTGCCTCCTGGCGGAGGTGCGGAAGGTGGGGGGTGGGGAGGGGGGACACGCATCCTCCCGCGTCGCCGGCGAGGCCTCCTGTGCCAGCCTGGAACGACAGTTCCCGGCCGTGTCGGCACCGGTCCGGCCGGCTCGGACGGTCTATCTCGACAACAATGCCACGACCTTCCCGGATCCCCGGGTCGTGGAGACGGTCCAGCGACACCTCTCCGCCGTCGGGGGGAATCCGTCCAGCCTGCACTACCAGGGCCGTGCGGCCAGGGACGTCGTGCAGGAGGCGCGGCGCCGTGTGGCCAAGCTCATCGGCGCCCGGCCCCGCCGGATCGTGTTCACCGCTGGAGGCTCCGAAGCCAACAACCTGGCCATCAAGGGCACAGCTTTCGCACGGAGCGAGGAGGGGCGCCACATCGTCACCACCGCCGTGGAACACCCGGCAATACTGAACGCCTGCCGGTTCCTGGAGCGCATCGGTTTCCGGGTCACCTACCTGGATGTGGATTCGGATGGGAGGGTGCCCCCGGACGCCGTGGCGGCGGCGATGGCGGACGACACGATCCTGGTGTCGGTGATGTTGGCGAACAATGAGACCGGGACGGTGCAGCCGGTTGAGGAGATCGCCGCACTGACTCGGGAGCGGGGCATCTGGATGCATACGGACGCCGTCCAGGCCATGGGTAAGATCCCCGTGGACGTGGAGTCGCTGGGCGTGGACCTCCTCTCCCTCTCTGGGCACAAGTTCCACGGACCGAAGGGGGTGGGTGCCCTCTACGTGCGAGAGGGTGTGAAGCTGGAGCCGCTGGTCCACGGTGGGGGGCAGGAGGCCGGGCTCCGGGCCGGAACCGAGGACGTTCCGGCCATCGCGGGACTCGGCCATGCCGCTGAACTGGCCGGGATGGCGGTCGAAGGCCGCGAGGCCGTCCGTGGGCTCCGGGACCGGCTGGAGGATGGGATTCTCGAGATCCTGCCCGACGCCCGGTTGAACGGAGCCCGGGAGCAACGCTTACCCAATACCCTGAACCTGACCCTGCCCGGCCTCCGGGGGGAATCGCTGGTCATCGCCCTGGATCAGAAGGGAGTGGCTCTCTCCTCCGGCTCCGCGTGCAAATCCGGAGACCCGGCTCCGTCCCACGCCCTCCTGGCCATGGGGCTATCCGAAGAGGAGGCCCACTGTTCCGTGCGTCTCTCCCTTTCCCGGGACACCACGGAGGAAGACATCGAGGCCACCCTCCAGGCCCTCCGTCAGGTGGTCGAGGAGATGGAGACGACGGTGCGGTTCCTGCCCTGCAAGTGAGACGGCTGGCCACCGGGCCACTCAGGTGGAGGGTTGACTTGCCAATCCTCCCTCCTTAGCCTCCTTCCCTTATGACTTCGCGCGGCAGCAGAGCACCCGTTCCCAGCCTACTGAAGGCTTCAGGCTTGATGGGCCAATCGAGCCCTGGAGCGGTTCTCCTTTTGGGCCTCCTACTCCTCCCCCTTCTTACACCGGGGGCGACGTAGGCGCGCGACGACGACACAGCCGCCAAGACGAAGCCCCCGGTACCTGAAACCGGGGGCTTTTTCCGTTCTATGAACCGGATGCCGGACTTCAGCCTTAGGAGGAACACCGTGAACGATG
>JAUXEE010000259.1 GCA_030618065.1 Gemmatimonadota bacterium | reverse complement strand
GAATGTTTCGAGGTACCCCACGAGATCCCGGGAAGCGGCGGCCCGCATGGCGTCGGCCAACCCCAGGGGATCCGAGGCCGGGAGGGCCACCGCAGAGGCGGCGGCCACCTCCAGCATGGTGGAGAGTCTCAGACTCCTACATCAACAACACTTCACATCTCCGGGCTTGATGAGGCCCTTGTCCAGGTCCACCAGGGGGGCAGGGTACTCACCGGAGAAACAGGCGTTGCAGAAGGGTCCCGCCTCTTTCACGGCCCCTTCCATGCCTTCCAGGGAGAGATACCCCAGGGAATCCACCCGGAGATGCTCCTTGATTTCCGGAATGGAGAGGCGGTTGGCCATGAGCTCTTCTTTGGTAGGCATGTCGATGCCGTAGAAACATGGGAACCGTACGGGCGGACTGCCGATCCGGAGGTGAATCTCCGATGCTCCGGCTTCCCGGATGATGTTCACCAGGCTCCCGCTGGTGGTGCCCCTGACCAGGGAGTCGTCCACTACGACCACCCTCTTTCCTTCGAGGACCCCTCGTACGGGGGCGTACTTCACCCTGGCGCTGAAGTCCCGGTCCGCCTGGGAAGGCCTGATGAAGGTCCGGCCGACGTAGTGGTTTCTCAGGAGTCCCAGCTCGAAGGGGATCCCGCTCTCCTCGCTGAAACCCAGGGCCGCTGAATTCGCACTGTCCGGGACGGCCAGGACGGCGTCGGCTTCCACCGGGTGTTCCCGGGCCAACTGCCGCCCGAAAGCCCTCCGGGCCCGGTCTACACTCGGTCCGAAAACGTTCGAGTCGGGGCGGGCAAAATACACCAACTCGAAGATGCAGGGGGCCTGCCGGATAGCCGGCGCCAGCTTCCGGAGAGCTTCGATCTCGGAGCCATGGAGTTTCAGCACTTCTCCGGGGTCGATATCCCGGACGAACTCGGCTCCGATGATGTCCAGAGCGCAGGTCTCGCTGGCCACAACGAATCCCTCCCCCTTCCGGCCCAGAACCAGGGGTCTGAACCCCCTCGGGTCCCTGACAGCGTACAAGGTCTCGCCAACGGAGATGATCAGGGAGAAGGCACCCTCCAGATAGGTGAGGGCGTCGTCGATCTGGCCCTCGATGGTTTCGTGCCTGGAACGGGCGATGAGGTGGATGACGACCTCGGAGTCCGAATCGGTCTGGAAGATGGCTCCCTCTTGAACCAGTCTCTTCCGAATGTCGTGGGCGTTGGTGAGGTTCCCGTTATGGGCGATGGCCAGGTCGCCCTGAGCGTACTGGACCATGATGGGCTGGGCGTTGGCCAGCTGGCCGCCGCCGGCGGTGGAGTAGCGAACATGCCCCAGGGCTGTGGTCCCTGGGAGGGAATCCAGCACGTTAGCGTTAAATACCTCCGCCACCAATCCGAGACGCTTGTGCAGCCGGGCCTCCCCCTGGTCCACCGCGCATATCCCGGCCGACTCCTGGCCCCGATGCTGGAGGGCATAAAGGGCGAGGAAAACCATCTCCGCGGCTTGGTCCGTGCCGGTGACTCCGACCACTCCGCACTCGTCCCGTGGGGACTCTTCCAGGAGATGGGCCCGGATCGACGCTGGCTTCTTCTTCATATTCCGATCAGGCTTCTAAAGAGGATCATCTGGCTGGTCACTCTCCTCCTCCTCCTCCTCACCTCCTTGCTGTCGCGGCCATTTGATCTTCCTCCTCCTGAACCGACCCGGAGCTACGTCCCGGTAATCGACCCTCCGCACTTCGGCTCCCGCATCGTTCTCTTCTTCCTCCTCATCGAGAAGGGGATCCCGCTCCGGCAACCGCTCCAACAGCCCGAGAATGAACGCTTTCACAAGGCCCCAGGAGGTGTAGAGGACCAGGGCTGGGAAGAAGTAGTAACGGGGAACCGTGAGGGCCAGAAAGAGGGCCCCAAGAATGAAGGCGGTGTTGAATAACCCCCGTCGGGTCCGGAAGCCGATCCGAGGGACCAGCGCGTAGGGAATATGGCTCATGAGGAGGACGGAGAGGATCACCGTCACAATTCCCATGATGTTGGGCCAGGGCAAATCCCCTAACTGAGCCTGGAAAAAGGGAGTTTGGCTGAAGGGGTAGAAGGTGGCCAGGATCATCCCGGAGGTGGGGCAGGGCAGGCCATGGAAATGGGTCTTGGCCTCTCCCCCCTGCTCCAGGTTGAACCGTGCAAGCCGGAGGACAACGGCCGTAACGTAGGCGAATGAGAGGATCCAACCCCAGGCGGTATCTGAGAGATAGAGTTGATAAAGAATGAACGCCGGGGCCACGCCGAAGGAGATAGCGTCCACCAGGGAATCCAGTTCCGCCCCGAAGTTGGATCCGGTACGGGTGAATCGGGCGATTCGTCCGTCGGCCAGGTCGAGGATGGCTGCGAAGACGATGAACCAACCGGCCCAGATCATGTCACCCCGAGCTGCCGTGACGAGTGCGTAGATCCCGAAGAAGAGGTTCCCGAGTGTAAAGGCCGAAGGAAGAATGATGATCCCCTGCCGGAGCTGGGGTCTCCTGCGAGGCCTATCTCCAGGGGAGCCGGAAGTGGCTTTTTTCATGAGCGATCCCCTTCTGCGGTCCTGGGGACCCTGGCGAGGGCCGTCAGTCCTCCCCTTGCCCGGTCTCCTACGGAGCAGGTGAGCTCCCACTCCCGGGGTAGGAACAGGTCCACTCGAGACCCGAAGCGGATGATGCCGATTCGGCTCCCCTGTGGGACCACATCCCCCTTTTCGGGGTCGGTCACGATTCTTCGGGCAACCATGCCCGCAATCTGCCGAACCATCACCCGATGGGGGCCGGCGGTGATCCCCAGAGTAGCCTGCTCATTATCCTCGCTGGCCTTGGATTTCCAGGCCAGGGCATAACCCCCCGGCTCGTAGGATCGGAGCTCTACTCGACCGGTAATGGGGGCTCGCTGGATGTGGACGCTG
Organism: Gemmatimonadota bacterium; assembly: GCA_030618065.1. Lineage (GTDB taxonomy): Bacteria > Gemmatimonadota > Gemmatimonadetes > Longimicrobiales > Gaopeijiaceae > JABDNZ01. The sequence goes on along the minus strand of JAUXEE010000259.1, from coordinate 1,134 downwards.
AATATGCTGAGGAAAATGGATACGCGAGTCGCCGGATGCACGAAGAGAGATGGTTCTTCAGCCGGGGTGATTTGGATGATCCGCCCATCGGCCGGTGCAAGGACCAGCCCTTCTCCATCGTGGCGTCGACGGACGGGATTCCGGAAGAAGAACATGGTGAAAGCCGTCAGGAGACCGAAAAACGCGGCGGTTCCCAGGAGGCCTGTTCGCAGATGTGGGCTGGTGGCGGGAATGAGGGCACCCACACCCGCCATGAGGCCGGTGAGAACCAAGCCCGGGAGAACAAAAGGCCAACCTTCCGGGGCCATTCGTAACATGGGGGCTCCTTACCCGAACATGGGCGGGATGTAGGCCTCCAGATCGAGTCCCGTAAGCCGACGGAAAATCTCTCGATACCGCTCGGTGCTGGCCTTCACGACTTCGGGGGGAAGGTCAGGCGGGGGCGGTTTCTTGTCCCAGTCGGAGAGATCGTCCAGGTGGTTCCGGATGGGCTGCTTGTCCAGGGACGGCTGTCCCCGCCCGGTCTGGTAGTGCTCCCGGGGCCAGAACCGTGACGAATCCGGAGTCATGACCTCGTCGATGAGTAGGAGTTTGCCATCGGGAAGCTTGCCGAACTCGAATTTGGTGTCGGCCAGGATAATCCCCCGCTCTTCCGCCGTTCTCGCGCCGAAGGCGTAGATTTCCAGGGCACGGTGCCTGAGCTCATGAGCCAGATCCGAGCCCAGGAGCTCGATCACGGTGTCGAAGGTGATGTTCTCGTCGTGGTCCCCCTCCTGGGCCTTGCTGGCGGGAGAGAAAATGGAGGGCTCCAGGCGACCGCTTTCCACCAGGCCCTCCGGTAGGGCCTCACCGGCCAGGGTCCCCTGGCTTTTGTACTCCTTCCAGGCTGATCCTGTGATGTAACCCCGGACGACGCACTCCACCAAGACCGGATCGGTTCGCTTCACCAACATGGAGCGGCGGGCCCATTGGTCCTGGCTTCCTTCGAGCTCCGGAATCCGGTCCAGAATCTCTTCAGGGGTGACGGAGATCAGATGATGGTCCAACATGCCTTCGAGCTTGAATAGCCACCAGGCGGTGATCTGGGTCAGGACCTCACCCTTACATGGAATGGGTTGGGGCAGGACCACATCG
>JAUXEE010000256.1 GCA_030618065.1 Gemmatimonadota bacterium | reverse complement strand
TACGGTGGAGGAAGGGGAAAGAGCTCATCCGGCCCGATGGGATCCAGAACCTCCAGCTCCCTCCTGCCCATGTCCTTAGCCCAGATCTTCTTTTTCTTCCTGGGTTCCCCATCAGCTACCACTGGGGGATCGACCTTCGCAGCGGCGGGATCGGTCACGGTTGCTTCCTTGCTCATTTTGCGGATTCCTCTGGCCTTCCGGTGTCGGTGGCGATATCCACCCAGGTCTTTTTCCCGTCGGCCCTGATATGAGGCGCGGCCCAGGTCACAGGCTGATTGAGGAGCTTCTTCAGCTCCCGGTCCAACTTACTCCCCGCGGTCACCGGCTCGTCGTCCCAGCGCACCTCGTGATAGGTGAAATACTTGGCCACGAAGTGCATCATCTGAGTAAAGGGAAGATAGGCCAGGAAGATGAGGGCGAAGAGGAGGTGCGCGCTTACGATACCTGGGATTTGAGGCGGCAGACTCGCCGTAAGCAACCCACCGGCAAACCCCATCGTATGTCCGGCAAACCCCGAAACCGAGAAGACGGCCCAGAGGCCGGTCACGAACATGGCCAGGAGGACCAGGAGGTTGATGAAGGTCGCCGGCGCGGTGGAGTTCCTCATTCCATCATCAGTCCAACGAAGGAAGAAGAGACCCACAGCTCCGATGGCGCCCAAGCCATAACCCACTCCTGCCAGAAGGGGCAGGCCCCGGTCAACAAGAGCCCACTCTCCCACGGTCATGCCGGCGACGGACGCCACCCCGCCCAGCACCATGAGTCCGGCTGCAGCCGTGAGAAGATACAAGCCGAAATGAAACGGGTAGGAGAACCACCAGAGCTTCCGATTGTGCTCAAAGAGAGCCTTGAGAAACAGAATCTCCTTGAACATGTAGATGGCCTCGCTGACGAGGTCCTTTTCGCGGGGCTTGGTCCACCAATCCACTTCCTCCAGATAGGAACCACCATACTCCCCCTTCCCCTTCTCGTGCGGAACGGGTGAGAGCTCCCAGCGAAGGTGAACCGGAAGCCGGGCCAGCTTCAGCGTCCGGATTACAAAAGCCAAAACAAATATGGCCAATAGAAAGTAGGAGAGCAGAAGTACGGTTGAAGCGGACATTGGTCCTCTCTCGCTGCTCGTTCATTGTCAGGAGTAACGACGAAAATCCCTAAATCACCATGCTGGGTGGCAATTATTGGGCCATTTCGACCACTTTTTCGTAAGAGCCAAAGAGGAGGGTAATAGGGAGGCGAAAAAGACCAGATCGGACCGATAAGATTTAAACTTAAATAATCACGGAATGTTAAATGGGGATATCCTGACTCAAAGAGAACCGAAACGGCCGGGGCAGATGGGCCCCATCTCCCATTGAGCGCTTGGGAATGCGCTGAGAAAAACCTTATCCCGACCCTCTTATGCCGCCAGCAACCCCTTGACCGCCTCTACGAAAGCCTCCCGATCGATGGGTTTGGGGAAGAACGCCTCCGGGGCCGGAACCAAACGACGGTTACTGATGAACTTCTCGTAGGCGTACTTGTCCCCCCCGAGGCCCGTCACGGCCGTGACGATGATCACCGGAATGGTGGAGAGATCCGGGTCCGTTCTGAGCTCCTTGTAGAACCGGGTTCCCGAAGCCTCGGGCATGGTGATATCCAGCGTCACCAGGTCGGGCCGTTCCCGCTTCACGGCCTCCATAGCCTCATTTCCATTCCCGGCAGTCATGGTTTCAAAGCCTGAGTCCTGAAGAACCATCTCCAGGTAGCTCACGATATCGGGCTCATCATCCACGATGAGAATCTTCTTCTTCATTGGTCATGTCCTTGTTTCTTGAGAGCCTCCAAGGCCCGTCTGAGGGCGTGGGGCTCAGCATCCGGAAGGACCTTTTGGAGCTCTTCCTGAAGGGAGATCCGATTCTGGTCCTCCGGCGTTTCTTCGATGCCGAGGGCTCGTTGGACAGCCCGGACATAGCTGAGGGGTTTCACCGGTTTCTCCAAGTAGACTCCGGGCCCAGACAGGACCCGATTGTCCATGATGTCCTTCAAGTCGCCCTCCCCCATCTCGTCTTGGGCATGAGCCGTGACGATGAGGACGGGGATTTGGGAGAGTTTCCGGTCCTTCCTAAGCTCATAGAGGAGCTTGTGGCCGCTTTTTCGGGGCATCACCAGGTCCAGGGAGATGAAGTCCGGAGGGTTCTCCTGGATGATCTCCATGGCCTCGATTCCATCCCGGGCTTGGACGACGTTGAAACCGGCGTCCAAAAGGATTTGAGCCAGGTACTGCCGGACGTTCGGCTCATCATCCACCACCAGAACCGTTTTGTCCTGGGGTTGAGTCATGACGTCACCTCTCTCCTTGGTGGGGGGCAGCTTTCGACGGATTCAGCCTCCTGAAGGGGCTCAGGAGTCGGCAAAAACCCCCGTGGAAGCTCGATTCGAAACACCGATCCCTCTCCCTCCGTGGACGTGAAGGAGATATGGCCCCCGTGCTGATGTATGATCCGCTTCGTAGTCAGAAGACCCAAACCGGTCCCCCGGTCCGACCCCTTGGTGGTGAAGAACTTGGAGAAGACCTTCTTGCTGATCTCGTAGTCCATCCCCAGCCCGTTATCGGCTACTTCATATATCAGGACCCCATCCTCATCACGAGACGTCAGGGTCACCACGAACTCCCTGGTCTGCTCAGCGACCATGCAAGCATCGATAGCATTGGAAACGAGGTTGGACAAGCAGGTATGGATGGCGTCCTTGTCGAGGGCTGCCTCCTTCAGGCCTGGCTGGAGCTCCACCTCCAGTCCGATCCCGGACTGGGCAGCTCTTTCCCGAAACAGATTCAACACCTCCTGGGGAGGGATGTTCGGATCCACCATGGCGACGGTGGTCTTCCGACCTTTGGCGAAGTCCAGGAATTCCTTCACGAACTCGGAGATGCGTTGCACGTTCTCTTCCAGGGTAATCCAGCCACGAGCTATTCGGTCATCATCGGCCAACTGGATACCCGTGTTCACGGCATACATCCCGCCCTCCAACCCCATGAGAACGTTCTTGATGCCGTGAGCTATTCCGGCAACTGTCTCCCCTACCGCAGCCAGGCGTTCCGCCTCTCTTCTCTCCGCTTCCAGCCTCTTCACCTCGGTGATGTCGGTGGACATCTCCACGATGAAACGGATCTTGCCCAGGGGGCCTCGAATCGGAACCATGTGGACCAGATAGTCCATCGCCTTCCCATCCCCGACCTTTCCCTTTTCTTCCCTGATCCGGATCTTCCCGTCCTCAAAAGTTTTAGCAGCCGCACAGTTGATGCAGGGCGCCGTTCGGTCTTTGTAGACCTCATAACATGGACGCTTCCTCCAGCCACCATAAGCTTTTTCGAACCAGGGGTTGGCGTCCACGATATTGTAGTCCCGATCGATGATGCTGATGGCGATGGGAACCTGGTCGAACAGGTGGGCCCGGAGCCAATCCTGGATCTCCTGCACGTGCATCATCCGATCAGCGGTCATCCCCCTGCTCCTCCGGGACTGGAAGGGAGGAGCCCCGGGTTCACAGCCAATCGGTCCGTCTCTCTTCGTTTCGGCGTGAGGCGCCGCACATCCTCCCGCCAATCCACGTTATGGCATGTCATGCACCGATTCAGAGTTTCCGGGTGCCCACCCTGGACCGCCAAAGCCTCACGCTCATGGCAATCCACGCATAGGGAGTGCACGGCATCCATGTAGCCGACAGCATCTCCCCACCTGCTCTCGGGAGACTCGATAAAGGCCCGCTGAGCGATTTCATTACGGTGGCATTCGGAGCATTCTGTGATGGTTTCGTAGCTCTTCACCTCCGTACCGTCGCTGTGGCACTCGATGCATCCCTGGTTCCCACCGAGCCTCTCCGTGTGGATGTCGTGGTCGAAAACGGATCGAGGCTCGTACATGTCAGTGTGGCATTCGGAGCAGGAGGTGTTCTCGTCCAGGGGCTTGGTAAGGTGGTGGCAGGTCTCACAGGAATCTTCTTCACCCAGCCGCTGGGCATGGTCGTCATGGTCGAAGAGAACCACGTTCCCGTCCCGGTTGGCGTCCAGCATGAGAACCCGGGTGGTAGTGGCC
>JAUXEE010000249.1 GCA_030618065.1 Gemmatimonadota bacterium | reverse complement strand
GTTCTCCTCTTCATTTTACGAAATAGACGTTTCGCAGACCGAAACCGTGCAAATCTCCGGCTCCCTGGATCTGGGTTTCCAGGTGTCCGGAATCGGAGTTTTACACGCCTCTGGGTCGGCGTGCGTCTGTCAAAGACCAGGAAGAGAAGTCCTACAAGCCCAATAGCGAATATCAATGGGTGTCTCCACTTCGGTCAACCCTACTACCGACCTCTGTACCATCTGACCTGGGATTGACTTCCCCTCGGGCAGCGCCGCGCCCCAGCATAGTGAGGCTTGCCTACGGTCGCACACGCTGTGTGCCACTCTCGACCGAGAGGCTCAACCGAGAGGCGGACTGACTTCCTGGGTTTTCAATCCGGTACCGCCTCGGGTAGAACACTCCGCCACGATCGCGATTGACGGACCATTAGGAAACCGGGTCCGAGGCCTCTTTACTCCCATGTTTGGTTCATTCCGCTGTCGCCCTTCAGTGGCCTCCCGTCTTTTCTCCGGTACTGCGCTCATGCTTCCGTCGCCCCTGGTGGGGCTCTTGAGGTTGAATCTCTGAAAAAGAGTTCTCGGGCGATAATCCCTTGAACCAGGATCCGGGCCGCTTTCCCACCCAGGTCCGCCGCACAGAGGATCTCTGCGGGGACGTTCGGTCGGTCACGGATCTTATCCCACACATTCCCGGGGATGACCGCCACCAGCTCCTCCGGCCCATCTTCGCCTTCCACGATTTCCTCGTCGGTTAGCTCCTCGGACTCTGGAAGAAGTCGGGCACGGAGTCCTTGAGACCAGAAGAGTTGGGACTTTCCGTGCATCACCTCCGCCCACTCTTCCCATTTCTCTCTGGCATCCCGATCTTTCTCGTCGGCCCATTTCCCCAGGAGTTGGAAAGGGGTGAGGTTCCCGTTCCTCCCTTCCTTCTGGTGGATCCCTGCCACCTCCCTGCTAAGTCCCATCTTTGCGATGTACCGTGCTGCGTTTTCTCCTTCCACGATATTGACTCCGTGCTCCCAGGAGGGAGCTGGGAGACCATGGTGTTCGCTAACGCGCTTCTCCCACCGCTCCCGCAAGAACCGAAGGAACGCCTGAAGGACCTCATCGGGGATCGGTTTTTCCAGAAGGAAGAGAACGTGCTTATGGGGGTGCCACCCGTACTCCTTTCCGTAGGTGGCTTCCGTTCCGCCGATGGCTCCGACGTACCCGATCCGCTCCTTCCAGCCCACTCTCTGAGTGCCGTCCCGGCGCCTCTTCCCTCCCTGCCAGGATCCCCCGGCCTTCATGTACCTCCATGAGTCGCCCAGCACGTCCATCAGCTCCTTCAGGCTGTGGCCTTTGTGGTGGCGGAGGGTGACGGTGACCAAAAGGACCTCTCCTCCGTTTTCCTGGTGGTTCCGGATGGCTTCCTCGATCTCCTGGCCGCGACGGGCAGCAATGGCAGCTGAACAGACAGGACAGGCCGACCAACTCCCGCACCGCGCTAGGCCATGAAAGTGGGCTCCCCCTTCATCCTGGTCGAGCCGCCGTGCCACTTCCACCTCCGATTTAATGCGGACCCGCCCGCATTTCTTCTGATTTTTCGAGCGAGCAAGAGGCCGATGGGCCTCCCGCAGGCGGAACCGCTCAAGCTTTGGGGAAACAAATCCCGCGTTATCACCATGAGGAGGGCTGGGCGGACTCGCGCCGGGGGAAGGGCTCCGAGGAACTTCTCGGGCCTCCAGTGTGTCCGGTGCCTCCGACAACCTGCTCGGTAGGCCATCGGGGGGGTAGTTGTCTTGGGTGAGCTCAGGGAGGCCTGGAGCGGGCCTGTCCCGTCGGCCTACATGCCGGGTCGGCACTTCGATCCTCCCTCGACACCGGTGTCAGCACTGGTGTCAGTAGGGAAGGGGGAGGCTGCTTCAGAGGGGGGTTAGCGAGTTGCAGGCTGCGTGCGCCGTCCTCAGTTCACAGTGGTTTTGGTGCAGGATGCTCTGTGGAGGGGGATCCGCTGCGAGCCTGATAAGCGTGAGGTCGGTGGCTCGAGTCCACCCAGGCCCATTCCTGCAACCGCTTCCCCCGCAGGAGGAGCTTGTGAATACATAGGGCTGGTATGTATAATGGTTCTATGTATGATACGATCACCTCTCGGGGCCAGGGGGCTTGGCCGTTATGAGCATCGGAAAAGACCTCGTCGCCGCCTCCGCCACCCCCCTCGTGCTGGCCATCCTCAGTGAAGGGGAGAGCTACGGCTACGCCATCATCAAGCGGGTGGAAGAGATCTCCGAGGGTGAGTTGCAGTGGACGGACGGCATGGTGTACCCGGTGCTTCACCGGCTGGAACGCGCCGGCTATGTGGAGGCCACCTGGGGCAAGTCGGAGTCGGGGCGACGGAGGAAGTATTACCGTCTCACCAAACGAGGCACGGCGGAGCTGGCGGACCAGCGGCGCCAGTGGCAGATCGTAACCTCCACCCTCCGAAGCACACCCTTTCACCGGTTCCAAGCGATCCCACAGGGGGTCTGACCGCATACGCAGGAGGCGCGCAGTGCTGGAAGAACGCATCGCCGAATGGCGGGCCTATCTGGGCCGACGGCAGGCGATTCACGCCGTGGACGTAGACGAGCTCGAAGACCACCTGCGCAACCAGCTCTCCGACCTGCAGGCTGCCGGCCTGGACGAGGAGGAGGCCTTCCTCATCGCGGTAAAGCGCATCGGTGATCTGGAGACCCTCTCCCAGGAGTATGCCCGGGAGTACTCCGAGCGGCTCTGGAAACGACTGGTGGTGACTCCCGGGGTGGGCGGAGGTGAGTGGAACCGGGAGGCTACGGTGGCCGTCGGCTTGGCCGTGGCCGCCGGAGTGGCCATCAAGGTCCCGGAGTTCTTCGGTGTGAGATGGGACGGGGACATGGGCACCATGTTCTATGTTCGCAACCTCAGCCTATTCGTTCTCCCCTTCCTGACGGCCTTCCTGGCATGGAAGCGGGCGCTTCCCTCGGGTGGGTGGGCCGGGTTGGGCGGGGCTTTTGTGGCTGCGGCGCTCGTGATGAACCTCACGCCCTTCGTGCATGAAGGACACACACAAGTGTTGGCCATCATGCACCTCCCCATGGCCCTTTGGATTGCGGCGGGCGTGGCGTACGCCGGGGGGCAATGGCGTGACCCCCGGCAGCGCATGAACTACGTCCGCTTCAGTGGGGAATGGTTCATCTACTACGTGCTCATCGCCCTGGGGGGCGGCGCCCTCATGGGAATAACCATGGTCCTCTTCGGGGCCGCCGGCTTGAACGCGGAATCGTTTGTGGCCATGTGGGTCCTACCCTGCGGAGCCGTGGGTGCCGTTGTCATCGCCGGCTGGCTGGTGGAGGCCAAGCAGAGTGTCATCGAAAACATGGCGCCGGTCCTCACCATGATCTTCACCCCCCTCTTCACGCTCATGCTCCTGGCCTTCCTGGGCACCATGGCGTGGACGGGGAGCGGCATCAACGTGGAGCGGGAGATTCTCATAGGTTTCGACCTCCTCCTGGTCGTGGTGGTGGGCCTCCACCTCTTCAGCATCTCCGCCCGGGATCCCCATGCGGAGCCTGGGTTCTTCGACAAGCTCCAGTTCTTGTTGGTAGTGTGCGCCCTCCTGGTGGACGCCATGGCACTCTGGGCCATCCTGGCCCGGATCACCGAGTTCGGCTTCAGCCCCAACCGGGTGGCCGCACTGGGCGAGAATCTGATCCTGTTGGCCAACCTGGGCGGGGCGGCCGCCCTCTACGCACTCTTCCTGCGTGGCCGGAGAGGGTTCGCCTCCATGGAGCGATGGCAGACGGGCTTCCTCCCCGTGTACCTGGTATGGGCGGTCGTGGTGGTCGTGTTGTTCCCGATGATCTTCGGGTTTGTGTAGGGAGAAGACGATCTATGAGCGTTGAGAACACCCTCAGGCGCCTGCGAGGCGCCTTCGGGATGGGCCTGACCTGGGCAGCAGCATGGTTCGGCGCGGGCATGATCCTCCTGCTGGGATTTCTGCTGGTAACCGGTAGTACCGGAGCCGACGTCCCGTATCCCCTCGGGTTTGGTGCGTTCGGTTTTGTTGCCGGCGTCACCTTCTCCGGGGTCCTGGGGCTTTCCGAAGATGAGACGCGGGAGCTACTCGGAGGCGGGAGCTGATCTCTCCACCTCGAGCCAATCCG
>JAUXEE010000074.1 GCA_030618065.1 Gemmatimonadota bacterium | reverse complement strand
TCCGCCCCCGCTATGCTTACATTCCCATCAAACGCCAACAACCTGTCCGCCACAAGAACCCGGCTCGTTCGAAAGCTGAGAAGCCATGAGTACACAACCCGACTCCGTACCTGCTCCACCTCATCTTTTCGCCGCTCTCTCCCTTCGTGAGGTGACGCTCAAGAACCGGATCGCCCTCTCTCCCATGTGCCAGTATTCGGCTCAGGACGGGTTGGCCACAGATTGGCATCTGGTGCACCTGGGGGCTCGGGCCCTGGGAGGAGCGGGGCTCCTTCTGGTGGAGGCCACCGCCGTGACCCCGGAAGGGCGGATTTCTCCTCAGGACCTGGGGCTCTGGAAGGACGAGCAGGTGGAACCACTGGCCCGGGTGGTCCGCTTCGTCAGGGAACAGGGGGCGGTGGCAGGGATTCAGCTTGCCCACGCGGGACGGAAAGCTTCCCTGGCGAGGCCCTGGGAAGGAGGGGCCCCCTTGGGTCCCGAAGACGGAGGGTGGGCTCCGGTCCGGGCAGCCAGCCCCATACCCTTCGACGCCGGGTACCCGACTCCCGCACCCCTGGATACCGAGGAACTGGGCGGGGTCGTGGACGCCTTCGTGAAAGGGGCCGAGCGGGCGTTGGAAGCTGGATTCCAGCTCGTGGAGATCCACGGGGCTCACGGATACCTCCTCCATTCCTTCCTTTCCCCCCTCAGCAACCGGCGCACCGACGACTACGGGGGCTCCTTCGACAACCGCACCCGCCTTCTCCGTGAGGTGGTTGTGGGGGTCCGGGAAGTGTGGCCTGCCGAGCTCCCTCTTCTCCTCCGTATCTCCTGCACCGACTGGATGGAGGGGGGATGGGGGCCCGACGATTCGGTTGATCTGGCCCGGATGGTGGGACCTCTGGGTGTGGACCTGGTGGACTGCTCCTCCGGTGGTGGCCACCCGGCGGCCTCGCCCCCATGGGGACCAGGGTTTCAGACCCCCTTTGCCGAAAGGATACGAAGGGAGACCGGAATCCCCACCGGCGCCGTGGGCTTGATCACCGACCCCATCCAGGCCGACCATATCGTCCGGACAGGACAAGCCGATCTCGTCCTCTTGGGCCGCCAGCTCCTGCGGGAGCCAGCCTGGCCCTTTCGAGCCGCCAGGGAGCTGGGACAAGATGTAGAACGCCCCGCCCAGTATCTGAGGGGGTGAACGTGTCTTCACTCGGTGACAACATCCAGGACTTCCCCGGACTCACCCAGGGGGTACGAGGGGAGGTAGGGGTGGGTATTGCGCCTCCCACCCTCACTGGATCGCGACTTGGGGATGTTCCGGAAGAGTCACTCCGTGAAGGTCGGCTAGGAACTGAGCAGATTCTGGTAGTGCGTCAATCACCCTGAGCAGGGAATCTGTCGAAGCGTTCTGGAAGACCGTCCCCTTCTCCCAGCGCACGACAGTCTTGGGACCCACACCGAGCAGCTTCTCAAAAGCATGTTGAGTGAGTCCCAACCTCTCCCGGACACCTCGGATATCCCGCGGAGACATTAGGCCCTCTTCATGACGGATTGCTTCCGAAGCCCGCCGCAGGGTTTTGTCCATCTCCCCCGGGGCGTAGAACGCCTCTTCACAGGAGGAACAGCGGAAGAACTGATCCAGGACCCGAACAGAACGGCGGCCGATCCGGACTTCCCGCTCCTCGGATACGCGATTCATGCGGCCCTCACAAACGGGGCAAGCTTCCATTCTTCGCTCCCCTCCAATCATGCGCTTTCGTCTCTCTTAAAGGAAATCACCACAGCTTGGCCCTCGCGACCCATTTGTAGCTTCGTGTAGATGGGCAAACCGCAGTACCTGCACTTGTAGACGTCCTGGCTCAGCCCAGCTCTCCTCGTGCTTGCCATGGTCTTGAAGAAGTGACGCTCCTCAAGTCTCAACACACAGTCCTTGACGTCCTCTTCGTCCAGAGAGAGGTCCATGGCGTCTAGGCCAGCTTGCCGAGTGATCCAGTAACGGCCAGCGCGAATGCCCCGTTTTACCTCCTCCAGCGGATAGGTTGACATCCGAAGTCCATCCATAAGAAAGGTAGCGTCATGCTACCGTCCGAGCAAAGGTTCAAGGCGACCTTCAGAGCGTGAGTCTATGGGGAACCGAGGAGCGACCGAATGTGGGATTCGGCCAGGACTGGTCTGTGCCACCCCCACTGTCACACCCCCCTCGCATCTTGGTGCAACCAAAAGTCCGCGGACGAATAACAGCGCGAAAGCTGGCCAAGTCCCTTCATCGGATCGTACCTTTTCAGCAACCAGGTTGACCGAAGGGACCGCCAGCCCCCCCGCCGAGAGTCCAGATGCCCGAGAACATCAGCAAGGTCCAGCGTTGGCTGGATCTCATCGCATATCTCGTGGGCCGCCACTTCCCGGTGCCCGTGGAGGAGCTCATGGAGCGCCTCCCGGCCTACGCCCGGGACTTCAGAGGCGGCGATGAGACGGCCCGTGCCTCGGTTCGGAGGAAGTTCGAGCGGGACAAGGACGAGCTCCGGGAGCTGGGAATCCCCCTGGAAACCGTCACCTACTCCATCAACTACGGAAAGGAAGAGGCGAAGGGATACCGGATATCCAAGTCTGACTTCTACTTACCCTATCTTCAACTCCTGAGGGGAGAACTACTGGGAGCGGCACCCCCAGCCGCAGCGGCCGAGCCCGACCCCCTCCTGACCGAACACCTGGACCTCTTCAACCTCAAGCCCGACGGCTCTATCGAGGTCCCCCGGGACGTGGCGGCCGACATCAGCTGGGGTCTGAAGGAAGTGGCGGACCTCCCCGCCTTCCCTCTGGCCCGTGCAGCCCGGAGCGCGTTTCGGAAGTTCACATTCGACCTGGACCCCGCCGACGTCTCGAAGGAGAAGGTGATCTTCACCATCCCCCCCGAGACGGCCAGGACCTCGGAGCATCTGGACGTCCTCTCCGACGCATTGCTCAGACGGAAGAGGGTCGCCTTCAGTTATCACGGCATTCACCGTAACGAGGAGACGGAGCGGGAGGTCCGGCCCTACGGACTCCTTTTCAAGCACTCCCACTGGTACCTGGTGGGGTGGGACGAGACCCGGGACGCCGAACGGATCTTCCGGGTGGACCGGATGGAGAAGGTCCAGGTGAATACGGCCCTCCCGGCCACGCCGGACTACGAGATGCCCGCTGAGCCGGTCCTGGCCTCGTATCGAGACCGGGAAGCCTGGGAGCTGGGCGAGGCGGAGGACACGGTCCAGGCCCTGGTCCGGTTTCGATTCCCCGTCTCCCTCTGGGCGGAGCGGAACGATTACGGTGATAAGGTGGGGGAGGCCGACGACGGAGGCACGCTGAGACGGTTCGAAGTTCGGCAACCCGATGCCTTCATCCGCTGGATCCTGAGCCAGGAAGGGGAAGCCGTCATCGAGTCCCCCCCTGCCCTTCAGAAAGCCCTCCGGACCATGGCCAAACAGGTCATGGACCTCTACCGAGGGGACGCAAATGCCTGAAATGGTGGGGGCTGCGGCACAATTAGAACGCATATTCTATATTCTTCCCAAGGCGGCCCGGGAGGGAGGAGCCACCCTGGCGGAGCTATCCGAGTCCCTGGGGGTGGAGGCCAATGTGGTTCTGAAGGACCTCACCCAGATCACCGCCCGGGCCTACTACCAACCCGCTGGGAGCGACGACCTCCTGCTGGAGATCGAAGGGGACCGGGTGAGTCTCCTGACCCCGGCGGCGTTCGACCGTCCAGTGCGCCTTTCCATGCCCGAAGCCGTGTGCCTGGGGCTGGCCTTGAGGGGGAGGCTGGCGGGGCGATGGGGGGAAACGGCTAGCGCTGAAATAGAGCCGGCGGCCCTCCGCTTCCTCAACTGCCTGGAAACCACCCTTTCCACCGTCCCAACGGAAGAAGTACTGGCCCGCATCGAGGCGGCAGACCTGAGGCCCGATCCCACAGGCATCCGGGAGATCCTGAGCCTGGCCCTGGAGGGCCGGGAGGAATGCCGCATCCAGTACCTGAAGCCCGGCGACGAGGCCCCGGAAGACCGGACCCTGAGGCCCTACGCCATGGTCCATGCAGAGGGCTGCTGGTACCTGCTGGCCTACTGCCCGCTGTCAGAGGAGGTTCGCACCTTTCGGTTGGACAGGGTGCGGGACGCCCAGCCCACAGGGGAGCGCTTCCCGGCGCCGGAGAATTTCGACCCCGAATCCCACATCCAGGGAGGCCGGGTCTTTCGGGCCGACCAGACGATGGAGGTGAAGGTCCGCTACTCACCGGCGGTGGCCCGTTGGATCGCCGAGAAGGAAGCGGCGGAAGTCTCCACTGACGGCTCTTTGACCGTGACCTATCAGGTCGCCGACCCGCATTGGATCGTGCGGCATGTGCTTCAGTATGGGGCGGAGGCAGAGGTGTTGGAGCCGGATGAGGTGAGGGGTTGGGTGAGGGGGGTGGTGGTGGGGATGGCCGATGTCTCCCCTGCCTGACCCCAGCGTCAATTGAGTTATTCATCCTTTCATGAAGGACGAAAATCAGCATTAACGTCCTTTTAAGAAGGCCCAATACGCGAGAACTCCTATGCGGGTTGATCACCGAGGCCCTCACGGCCCCTTTCCGTCCCTTATCCGGCGAGAGGCCTGGCCTCCGGGGGTGCCGGAATGGGCCCTGGCTGTCATCCTTGCCCCCAGGAGTTATACTCCCGGGAGCAGGCGGAATTCGATTGTGATTGTCTATTTGGAAGGGAGATAACACCATGCCAGAGACCCAGGAAGCACTCACGATTACCATGTCGAACACGAAGAAGGAGATGCTGACTGCGTACCAGGAGATGAAGACGGCACTTGAAGAGCGGCACAGGGAACTGGCCGACGCAGACGCAGAAAAGGAAACGTGGCGTAAGAAAGCGGCCGAGGAAGCGGCAGTGCGTGCGGAATCGGACGATCCGGTGCGCAGGCTTCACGATCTGCGCTCGGATATCGGTCGGCAACTGACGGAGCTGGCGCGGCAGTTCGAGGGCGAGACGGAGGAATACAGCCGCCTCAAGCAAGCCGTGGAGGACAGGAAGTCGGAGTTGCAGCGGATTTACGAAGTGGAGACCGCTGCGGCCGACCTGACGGCGCTGCTCGAAGCCAACCGGAAACGCAAGGAAGAGTTCCATGCGGAGATGGCCGAACAGCGGCAGAAGTTTGCCGCCGAAATGGAGGCGGCAAAGGCCACCTGGGCTCGACAGAAGCTGGAGCACGAGGAGCAGCGCAAGGATACGAGGGCGACGAAGGATCGGGAGCGAAAACGGGAGCAGGAGGAGTTCGACTACAACCTGAAACGCGAACGGGGGCAGCGCCGCAACCAGCTCGAAGACGAGATGACCGCACTCCAGAGAGAAATCTCCACCACGCGTGAAGAGTTCGAACGCGAACAGGCCGAGAGGGAAGGAGCCCTCGCGAAGCGCGAGGAGGCGGTGGCCGACCGAGAGAAACGCATCGATGAACTGCACCAGGTTGTGGATGCCTTCCCTGCTGAACTCGCGGAGAAGGTAGCCGAGGCCGGCAAAGCCACGACTGATCGCCTGAGTACCGAGTTCGCAGGTCGCGAGGCCCTACAGAAAAAGGGATTCGAGGGCGAGCGCGACGTGCTGAATGGCCGTATCGAGGCGCTGGAAAGCCTGACCAAGAATCAGGAGCAGACCATTCAGGCGCTTACAGCCCAGCAGGAAAAGGCCTACGAGAAGGTGCAGGATATCGCCAGTAAGGCGGTAGCCAGTGCGGGGGAACGCCATGCCGGCTGGCCGGCCCCCGAACGTCCGGCTCGCGTGTCGGGCGAAGACAGGGGATAAGAAGCAGGAGAGAGAAGGGAGGGAAAGGGAGTAGGGGTTGAGCGGCGAGTGGGAGGTCTCCGCTTATTGACCGAAAGGGTCGAGATCGTGCTCGGGCCTGTACCTCATCCAGATCCTTTCCAGCTCCTTGAACTCGGTCGCCGTGACGACGTCGTTGTTCTTCAAGGCGAACAGGGCCGATCGAACGGAGACGCCGGATGAATCCGACCTCGACAGCTGACCGCACCTGGGGCACGGCATCCTTGGGGGCCGAATGCACCCTGCCAGAGGGGGTCAGCACGTCTCGGACGGACGGGGTCCTGCACGCGGAAGAACGGTCAGAGCCCCTCCAAGCGAACCTTGGTCCGAAACGACACGAGCCAATGCGTGCTGAAGTGGCCGCGCAGGGAAAAACGAGGCCTGGTCCCCACCGCTGCAATCAGCTCCTCGAGGGAGCACAACTCGTCCCCGAACCCCAGAGCAACCGCCGCCCGGATCGAGGCCTTGTCGGGGGAACAAACGACCCAGGCCTCGTCCGAGAGACTGTGGGCATAGGCGAGGAGATCGTGTTCACCAACGTCCAGCCCGTCGGCATCCTCATATGCGAGCTTGAAAGCGGCCCGTACGACTGAGCCCACGGCATGCACGGATGCAAGCCGCCGGAGATCCTTCTCCGAAACAGGAACGAATCCGGGAAGTGGAGTGGACGGGATCGTGAGAGCCTCCTGGCGACACGCCTCAACCGTCTCCACCCGAAGCTGGCCCGTGATGGCCGACCAGCACCCGGTGCGGACGGCCTCGATGATGGCATTCGTGTCGATGAGGACCAGGTCGCCCCTCTTCACCCTCCACTCCCCGGCCCCTCAGACCTCGTACGATAGATCGAGGCCATACTCTCGGCACAAAGCGCCGAACTCCGGACCGTAGAGGCCTAGGAGTCGCATCGCCTTCCGTAAGGACAAGCGACCGGCCTCGACAGCACCATATACCCGAGCCACGAAGTCCCGGCTGAACAGAAGGGGCGTCGTTCGGCTTTCCAGGCCCCCGTTGCCCGCCAGTCGGGAGTCGTCAAGGCCTCTAGCCCTTCCCTTGCTCAGCTGCCCAAGCACGACGAGCCGCCACTTGAGCGCTAGCGAAGTCACGCCAAAGGCCGACGCCGTGAAGTTGAGCCAATCGCAGAGATCGACGCCGCGCCGCTGCTCCCACTGTGGGCCCACCATGTCAGCGGGCATCAGGAGCGCCCCGGCAAAATTCTCGGCAAGCTTCTCCACCCGATTCCCTTTCTTCCCCGGTACCTCTCTGGACTCCACCCGGTCAGGGGGCATCGAGTCCCAGGTAAGGAGATGGAAAAGCTCGTGGGCAAGATCGAAGTTCCGCCGACCCGTCGGTTCGCGTCGGTTGACCAGGATCGTCAGAAGGCCGGGAAGATGGACGGCCGCGCCCGACACACCCGCCGGCGCCTCCACGAAGAGCACCTGGGCGCCGAGCTCACGTTCGATTGCAGCCGGAAGCATCGTCGCCGGTACGTCGCCGAGTTGCCATTCCTGCCGGAGTTCCTCCGCGGCAGCGTGGGCATCTTCATAGGAAGACCCCCGATCCAGATCCAGTCGGCGACCCAGCCTGGACCGTGAAACGCCAGCCTGCTCCTGGAGCGTTCGGGAGGTCGCGACCCACTGCCCTGCCCTATCCTCGAAAGCTCGAAGAGCATCCATGGGCACCCCATCGGCCCGGAAGGAGAAGCGGCCCTCTCCCACGAGTCGAAACGGGTCAGTGAAAACTGCGATGTCCACGTTCAACGAATCTGCGGCCTTCGCGAGATCCTCGGGTGACACCGACCGGCTCCCGGCCTCGATGCTCGTGAGGGTCTGGCGGTGGGGCAGGCCCATCCGCTCGGCCAACGCCCCCTGCGTGAGCCCGCGCTCTTCGCGAAGGGTCTTCAGGCGGTTTGCGAATGGTCGTCTCCAGAGAAAGCTGACGCCGACCCCCGGGCGCCCCCATGGCCCGATGAGACGTCAGACCTAATCTCCCCACCTCTCCACTGTCAGACCCTCCCCGTATGGTTAAGTCCGTTGAATAAGCTGCGGCCCGAAAACGCCCAGCACCGGATTGGCATGCTGAACCCCCGAATCTTCTTGGTGCCAC
>JAUXEE010000195.1 GCA_030618065.1 Gemmatimonadota bacterium | reverse complement strand
GGGTCCCGGGGGCAGGAGTATATCGGGTCTTTCCTTCCCTGATCCCCTGGACGGCTGCGTCAGAGATCCACTCGGGCGTATCGTAGTCGGGTTCACCGGCACCAAGGTTGATGATGTCCCGGCCCTCAGCTTTGTGCTGTTTGGCCAGGGAGCTTACGGCGATGGTGGCCGAAGGCTGGAGGCGCTGGATGTTCTGTGAAAATTCCAAGGGGGACTCCTCCTGTCTGCAAATAGACTGGGAAACTTTCTCTCTCTCTTCTTCAACCCTTCAGGGGTCTCAAATACCAACTCGCGGGAGGGGGAAGTCAAGGCAAACTCCGGTCACTTCACCCGACTCCACCTTCGCCCCTCGGCATGTTGCCCGCCCGAGAATCAATACCCACCTTCGGAAAGGAAGGGCAAGAAGGCCGATCGGAAAGGGGGGTGCGGCCGCGCGCAGGGTTCTTCGCCTCTTCTCGAGGTTGCTTTCGGGGAACCCACGACACACTCTTTCGAGCTTATCTTTCTGAGGACGTGGTCAGTGGCCGGGTAGATATCCTTGCCTCCGAACGAACGATAAGAAACCTGAACCGATAGGAAGCCCATGGCTGGCTACCAGAGAAGGACGGCGTTGAGCCCGAAGGAAGTGCTCGCCAAGGCCGATGAGGTCATCCCTGATATCATCGGGCTCACCCGGTCCAAAGGGACCTCCCACGACGCGACATTCCTGGGGGAGGAGGGGACGGTGACCCTTTCGGCCCATCGGCATGGAGCCTATACCGAGGTGGTGGCATCCACGGATGGGCTTCGGACCTCTCGCATCGACTATGAGATTCAAAAATTCCTCAACCTCCTTCCCTATGAGCCCGGGGACCATGTCGGTCCCGACTCCGGGGAAGCCAGCTAAGGGGCGGGCGATTCCATGGAGTCCTTTGACGAACTGGGGGTGACCCCGGAGCTGGTTGATGCCCTGACCGCTGAAGGAATCGAGGTACCCACTGCATTCCAGGGTGCGGCCCTCCCAGTGCTCCTTCGGGGGAATCCCCTCCTCGCCCAAGCCGGCCCCGGTGCCGGGACTCTTATCGCCTACGGGATTCCTCTCCTTCAGCGGGTGGACCCCGAGGCCCGATCTCCTCGTGCCCTGGTTCTGGCGCCCTCCGTCGAGGCCGCCTCCCGCCTGGCGACTTCCCTATCCAGACTTGCCCAGGTCACGGGCCACAGGGTGGGAGCGTTGGAGTCCGGGTGGGCCCTCCCGGAAATGGCAAGCATCCTCTTCACCACCCCCGAGGACCTCCTGAGAAGTGTCAGGGGCTCTCAGCTATCCTTGAAAGAGATCCAGGCGGTGGTGGTGGATGGGTTCAGTGCACTGCAGGCTCGAGGCAGAGAGGCCCTGGAGACCATCTTCGAATCCCTTCCAAAGGAAGGACAGAGGGTTCTTCTGGGACAACCCCTTTCGGAAGACGCGGAGGCTTTCGCAAGAGCCCATTTCAGCAAAGCCGTCCACATTCCGCCCAGAGCAGCCCAGGCTGGGAGAGCAGACGCTTCCCCGAGGCGGGGAGAGGTCTCCTACCGAATCGTCAGTGAGGAAAAGGAAGGGGAGGTTCTCCGGATCGTGGCCGCCATCCTGGCGGAGGGGGCACACCACGCCCTTCTCTTCTTCAAGACCGAAGACCAGGCAGCGGACTTCGGGGATTTCTTGAACCTCCACGGATACATGGCCGGTGCGGTGGGAGAGGCGGACTTCCCCGTTTGGTTGTCAACCGAGGAGCTACAGGCAAGGAAGATCCTCGACGACTGGACCGATTCTCCACCAGTGGTGACGGTGAGCGTCGATGTACCGGCAGAGCCTGATTCCCTCGACCGGCGCCACGGAGGCCAAGATTCAGCCATCATCCTCGTCCGCTCACGTGAGCTTCCTCATCTTCGGGATGTGGCCCGGCGAACCGGGTACCGCCTGGTCCCGGCCAAGGAGCCCGTCCCGACCCGCGTATCCGGTGAGCTGGAGCGCCTCCGCGCCTTATTGAAACGGACCATCAAAGAAGAAGAGCTGGCACCTTACTACCTGGCCCTCGAACCTCTCTTCCAAGACCACGCTCCGGGGGAGGTAGCTGCAGCGGCCATGGCTATTCTCAAGAGCCGACAGCCTTCAGGGAAGGGCCCGGAGTCAGAGGGTCATTCCGCTGCGGCACGCGAACTGAGCAAGGGTCCACCTCCCAAGGCCTGGGTCCGCCTTTTTGTAGCTGTGGGGGAGAAGGACGGAGTGGGGCCCGGTGATCTCCTCGGGGCCATCGCCGGTGAGGCCGGGGTCGAAGGCTCTCAGGTGGGGAAGATCGACATACGGGACACATTCTCCCTCGTGGAGGTGGTTCCTGGTGTCGCAGACAAAATCATTCGAAGTTTGAATGGCACGACCATCCGGGGACGAGCGGTTCGGGTGGATCACGATCGGGGAAGCCCACGAGGCCGGGGGGGGAGCAGCTCCCGGTCCCACCGGAAGCCCCCAGGGGATCGTTCGCCCAACAGCTGATACTCTCCACCTTCAACCCTTCGAGACCGGGGACTCAGGAGGACCATGCGCCGATACTCCACCCGTTTCATAGGCACGGCCCTCTTCTTCACCTCCATCCTCCTGATCGGCACCTTCGGGTACGTGTGGATCGAGAGGTGGTCCTGGGGTGATGCTGCCTACATGACCGTCATCACCCTCACTGCCGTCGGGTATGATGAAATCCATCCTTTGTCCACCCAAGGGCGGGCCTTTACCAGCCTCATTCTCTTAGGAGGAATCACGGGGCTGGGTCTCTGGTTCGCCTTCCTCACCTCCTTCATCGTCGAGCTGGATCTGGCAAACACTTTTCGGCGGCGAAAGACTCAAAAACAGGTCAAGAAGATGAAGAACCACGTCATCGTATGCGGAGCCGGGCGAACCGGAAGCCAGGTTGTAGAAGAGCTTCTCATGGCCGGAGAGTCCTTCGTGGTGATCGAACGGGATCCGGAAAAGGCCAAGCAGCTCCAGGATCTTCTTCCCGACGTCGCGTTGATCGAAGGGGACGCCACCGTGGACCACTTCCTGGAGGAGGCCGGAATCCAGAGGGCTCGGGGCCTCATCGCCTGCCTCAGCGCTGACACCGACAATCTCTTCGTATGCCTCTCGGCACGGGACCAGAAAAGTGATCTGGAAATTGTGGCCCGGGCGTACGAGGAGGAAACGGTGCCGAAGCTCTACCGGGCCGGAGCCAACCATGTCGTAAGCCCCAACGCGAGTGGCGCCATCCGCATGGCCTCCTTCATGCTCCGTCCGGTCGTCGTGTCTTTCCTGGATGTGGCCACCCGATCCCAGGACCTGACCCTCCGCATGGAACAGGAAACGGTATCCGAGTCCTCCCCCCTTGCGGGCAAACCCCTCTCCGACATCAAGCTGCCCCAGTACACCGGCCTCATCGTCATCGGTATCCGAAAGAAGAATCCCCCGGAGGCTGAGGAGGAGTTCACCTACGTGTTCAACCCCCAGGCGGAGACTCGCCTGGACCCGGGGGACATCATGATCGTGTTGGGAAAACCGGAGCAGATCGACAAGCTACGGAAGTTTGTGAATCCCTGAGCCCGCCGTAGCGAGGCTCAGTAATACACTGGTACCCCTACTCTTCTTTCTCCTCTTCCTCTTCCTCTTCCTTCTCTTCCTTCTTCCTACCGTTGAAGAGTTTCAGAACGAAGTACACCACCAAGACCACCAAGCCGACTTTCAACGCCAGACCAAGAAGTCCAACTACGACGCCCGCCAGGATCTTCCATACGACGATGGCTGCGACTCCGGTCAGGAGCACCGTCCCCATGGCTCGCATTCGTTCCTCCAATCGTGAGGGACATCGGGAGCTTCCTCACTCTTTACGGAGTGGGGCCAGTGGCGGTTTCAATCCCCTCCTCCCGTCCGGCCATTGGTTCGCCCCGGAGGATCCCTATGGCACGACCCATGGACAGTGGGAGAGTCGGGAAGTTCATAGCGGGGGTAAAAGCTCGGGCCGGAGACCCAGACTCTTCAAGGGTTTCCTCGATGAATGGCCTCGGAGCTCCCCGGTACGACAGGCGTCATTGACCAGATTCTAGCGCTTCTGACCACTTCTGCCCGTTCGGACGCCCTTCCCGACCCACGGCCCACAAGGGGCCCGTTTCTCATCTTTTTTTTCGAAGGAGGCGTCCATGCAATCCCTTACCCTCTCACCTCGCATCGCCTGGGGAATCATCATCATCCTGGGCGCGGCAATCTTCCTGCCGGCCCAGGATCTCCCGGCTCAGGATACCGTCGGGTGTTTCGCCGTGGACCAATACGACATGCCCAGAGCCTGCACCTTCCTGGAGGAGCACGGGTCGTGCCTCTGGAACGCCCTTGACTCCCACGATACCTGCTGGGAGGGCGCCGATGGCTTTCTGGAGCACGTGGGCTGCGAAATCGGTGTTCAGGTGGACCTCCTGGCATGCAATTTTGGCATGCCCTGGAGGCTGATCCAATCGGTCATCAGTTGAGGATCCGGGGGGGCGGGGGAGCCCCGCCCCCCCATCGGGTCGTCCCGTCCGACGGGTCGTCCCATCCGACCATGGATCGGGTGCGGGAAAGGGCTGAGCTTCCCTCCATGAGACCGTTCACACGACCAACTGAGAGGCCCCCAAGGAAGAAGAGGTGGCCCGTGGGGAAGCGCTTCCGGATTCTTCTGCCCGTCGGATGCCTTGTCTTCCTCCTCGCTCCCATTGCCTTTAGCTGGATCTCCATCCGGATTCTCCAGCCCCCAGTCCCTCCCCCTCCCCAGGGGAATCTTTCCTGGAAACGGGACTTCGGGGTCAAGAGAGCCTCTCGAGAGGTTCCCACGTTGTCCCATTTCTCACCGGCCCTTGGGAGTTTCACCCTGCCCGGAGTTCTCTCGGTGCAAGACGCGGTGGAATGGGAG
>JAUXEE010000029.1 GCA_030618065.1 Gemmatimonadota bacterium | reverse complement strand
GGCCTCGGGAAGCCCGCGGGTCTCCTCGCCCGAGATCGACCTGGGTCGCCAGCCAATCTAGCACCATCCGGTGGACCTCTTCTCGGCCAAGGTCATTCAGGGGCTCATGCTCGCGCCCCTCGAGAATCTCCACCCGCATCCCCTCGCCGACAATTCCCTGGGCGAAACCCACCGTCACCGAGCTCTGGGCGACTCTGTCCCCTCCCGGTACCAGAAAGAGAAGGGGAAGGTCCCGAGGCAAGGGGGCGACCAAGGCTTTGGCCTGTACCCGCTCGACCTCCCGGAAGAGGCGCCCGGTGATTCGGGTATGAATCAGTGGATCCTGGCGCCAGGCCCGGATCATGTCCGGGTCCCGGGTCAGGCGCTCAGGCTTCAATCCGGCAGGGATGGGAACGCCTGGCAACGCCAGCCCGAGGAATCGACCCATACGGCGAACCCAACCGGGCAGCGCCGTGGCCAGCCACGGAGCAGAAATCACCGCTCCGGCATAAGGTCCTTTGAAAAGCTGGAGCCTCCGAATGCAAATCAGGCCCCCCAGGGAGTGGCCCATGAGAAACCGGGGCAACCCCACAGGGGTTTCCCTGGCCATTTCTTCCTCCATCCCCAGGAGGTCCTCCAGGAACCGGGGGAAAGCATCCGCGTCACCCCGAGGGCCCGGAGACAAGCCGTGCCCACGAAGATCGAAGGCAAAAACGGTGGTCCCCCCCTGAGCCAGGACCCTGGCGAACTCGTCATACCTGCCCGAGTGCTCCCCCAGCCCATGGACCAAGAGCAGAGATGCCTTGGGGCTCGGAGCGTCCCACACACGCCAGAAAAGCTCCACATCCTGGGCACCCAGGCCCTTCCCCTCGCGGCAGGGGGGCGTCACTCATCCCTCCCGTCGAGAAGCCGCAGGAGGAGCCCCAGAGCAGCGTGGGAGGCTTGTACCCGGACGGCCTCCCGGTCACCCGGAAAAAGGCCTCGTTGAGATTTTGGTTTTCCACCGAGAGAGACGGAATAGCAGACCGTCCCCACCGGCTTCTCCAGGGATCCCCCGTCGGGACCGGCAAGCCCCGGTACGCCGACCCCCACCGAAGCTCCCAATCTTTGGGCCACGCCCACGGCCATGGCCTCCGCCACAGCCTCGTCAACCACTCCATCTCGTTCGAACAATACCTCATCCACACCGAGAATCCTGACCTTCACCTCGTTGGAATATGCAACCACCCCACCAAGGAAATAGCGGGATGACCCAGGAGGATCGGTCATGAGTTTCGAGATGAGGCCGCCGGTGCAACTCTCGGCAACGGCCAAGGTATCTCCGCCCCGCAGCAGGGCGGCCCCCACGGCTTCGGCCAGGTCGCTACTCCCTGCTTCGTACCTGTCCCGGGAGAGAACCGGCTCCGGATTGATCACCCTAGAAGACCCATCGGAGGGGGGGGAAGAACCGTCCTCTCTGGTCAACGTTTCACTCCAACCAGATTGCGATAGCTCCAGAAGTAGTCCGCCATGGAGTAGACGGTCAGCAGGATGGCCACCGAAAGGGTGATACCTATCCAGGCACCATGCAGGTCACTCCAGAAGGCCCAGAAACCTCCGTTCCAGCCCCGGGTGAGGGAAAGCATCTGCAGGGGGTACCAGAATAGCACCCCCCCGATGAAGAGGTTCTGACTGAGGGCTTTCCACTTCCCCGATTTTCCTGCTGGGATCACCACGCCTTTCCTGACCCCCCAAGCCCGGAAAAGGGTCACGGCAAGCTCCCGGCCGAAGATCACCACAACCACCCAAAGTGGGAGAGGACCCCACCATGGGAGGGTCCCCACCTCTCCCTGTCCATGGGAAAGGATGAAGAAGGGAATGAAGGTAGCCGCCAGAAGGAGTTTGTCCGCCAGGGGATCCAGGAGTTTCCCCAGGTCGGTGACCAACCCGTGCTTTCGGGCCAGATAACCATCCCAGAGGTCGCTGAACGCGGCGGCCAGGAAAAGGACGAAGGAGAGGAGTCGGGTCGTGACCGAAGGGAAGATGACTAAAGCAAAAACGGCCGGACAGGCCAGAATCCGACCGACGGTAATGAGGTTTGGCAGGTTAAGACGCCCGGGGGCCATAGGCGTCTCAGCTCAAAGACTTCACGACCAGCTTACTTACGGCGCTCAGGGTTTGGAAAACGCCCTCACCCTCGATGGCCACGGCCTCAAAATCCTGGACTCCCATGGGGTTGAGTACGGAACGAAGTTCTTCAACGGACATGATGTCCGGGAGATCCCGTTTGTTGTACTGCACCGCGAAAGGAATAGTCTCCACGTCATACCCGTACGACTCCATGTTCTCGTACAGGTTGTGCATGGCCTCGATGTTGGCTTCCAATCTGGATCGCTGCGAATCGGCGACAAAGATCAGGCCGTCCACACCTTTCAGAATGAGCCTTCTGCTGGCGTTGTAGTAGACCTGTCCTGGGACCGTATAGAGATGGAAACGGGTCCGAAACCCGCGGATCTCCCCCAGGTCGATGGGAAGGAAATCAAAAAAGAGCGTCCGCTCGGTATCGGTCGCCAGGGAAATCATCTTCCCCTTGGCATCCGGGTTCACCCTGGAGTAGACGTACTCGAGGTTGGTCGTCTTCCCCCCGAGACCGGAGCCATAGTAGACGACCTTACAGTTTATTTCCCGGCTGGCGTAGTTGATCATCGACATGGATCGATCCTACGCTCCCATTCCCTGGACATGAGTTTTCTTCCACGGCCGAACCCCTTGGGGTTTTGCCGACGGACGAGGAACCCTGGCTCAGACCCGGCCAGGGGCAATACCAAGATATTTAATTTCGTGTCCCTCAATGCCAATTGCAAGCTCCGGCCCTCCCCCACCATCAACCCGCCGCGGGAGCCCCCTGAGCTTGTTCCTCCATGCGTTTCAAGATCATCTTCGCCCGGTTCTTCAGGAGCTTCCGCGGTTCCCAGGCGACGAAGTCCCGGAGGAGGGTGATGTGGTCCACTGTCGCATCAGCTCTCGCCATATGGCCCAGGCAGGCGAGACGCCTGAAGGACCGGGGGCTGAAAAGATCCCTCTGATGTCGGTCGAGTTGATCCCTCACCACCAAGGCCGCCGCCGCGCCAAGAACAGCCACCGCCAAAACCGTGATCCCCGCTGTCTTCAGATTCCTCTTCATCTCATTATTCCTTACATCTCCCTACGCCCGGATAGGGCTTCTGCAATGGTGTTTCCGTCAACGTACTCGAGGTCGCTACCGACGGGGATTCCCCTTGCCAGACGAGTCACCCGAGGTCCGAGGGAACGAACCACATTCTCAAGATAAACCGCTGTGGCTTCTCCTTCCACAGAGGCATTGGTGGCCACGATGATTTCAGACACTCCCCCTTCAGAGTTCGAGATCCGATCCAGGAGCCTCTTCAGGTTCAGCTCATCCGGGCCGATGCCGTCGAGAGGAGAAAGATGCCCACCCAAGACATGATAATACCCTTTGTACTGACCGGTCCTCTCGATGGCCCCCACCTCGAAAGCTTCCTCCACCACACAAATGATCGAGCCATCTCGGCCGGGATCAGAGCAAATCTCACAAAGATCCGCTTCACTGTAACTCCCACACTGACGGCAAGGCCGTATCCGGTCTGCCAGATCCCGTATGGCATGGGATAGTCGGCGGGCTTCTTCCTTCGGCCTCTTCATGAGGTGATAGACCAACCGGATGGCCGTTTTCGGGCCAATCCCGGGGAATCGGGACAACTCTTGGGAAAGCTGGTCTATGACAGACATGGAGAAGTGAGAAAGCCTTCCCTCAGAAGAGCCCGGGAAGTTGCATAGGTAGGCCACCCGTGGCCTTCTTCATCTCCTCCTCGTAGAGGGCCCGGGCCTTGTTTTGAGCCTCCGTCACCGCGGCAAGGACCAGGTCCTCCAGCATCTCCACATCCTCCGGATCCACGACGGCCCTGTCGATGGAGAGAGCCTTGATGGCGCCCTTCCCATCCACCGTCGCCTTGACCATGCCACCCCCGGCCGAAGCCGAGATCTGTTGGGCGTCCAACCGTTCCTGGAGCTCGGCCACCTTGCTCTGGAGCTGTTGTCCCATCTGGAGGAGCTGTTGAAGGTTGTTCATACCATCGTTTCCGGAGTCAAAAAGTGAAGAGGTTTTGGGAGCCTAGTCGAGAAGCTCGAGATCGAGTTCTTTTACAGCCTCTCCCAAAGCGGGTTCCTTATCGACCAACTCCCGGAGTCTCCCATCTCGGACCGTCCTTTGCGTAATCCTGTTGGGTGAACCTTCTTCCGGCCCTTCCGCCAAGACGGTCAACTCGGGGAGAGACCCCGAATGATCACCAACGGCATCTCTCAGAGTCCGAATGACACCAGGGTCCTGGAGGCGGTCGAGGCCCGGGCCCGGAAGAACGGACAGTCGAATCCTCTCACCCCCAGGGAATTCGACTCTGGCAGCCCTGAGGAAGGGAACCACCCCTTTCGGGAGGTTCTTCGGATCTCCCAGAACACGGTCCCAGGCCTTCTGCAGAGAAACCTTATTGTCCTCATTGTCCTCCGAGGAAGTCGAGGGCGAGGCAGAATCGACCACAACTTCTTCTCCCCCCAGACCCCGCAGGAGGGTTTCCAGTTGAACCGTTCGATCCAGATAGCTGAGACGGAGCAGGAGCATTTCCATGAGGAGCCGGGGCTGGGCGCTCCGGCGGAGGCTTCCGGTAGCCTCCAACTCCGTGGCTTGGGACAGCATCCGGACAAGGTCCCCAGGGGAGAAGGCTTCCGCCTTGTCCTTTAACGCCTCCAGGAGGTCATCCCCCAACCCCTTTTCCCCCTCGCCCTCCCCGAGGCGGAAACGTAGGAGGAGTCGGAATGTGTCCACCAAACCCCGGTGGAATTCCACCATATCGTAGCCCTCCTCCAGGAGGGCCTCTACAAAGGAGAAAACCTCACCGTGACGTCGATTCTGGAAGATATCCAGGAGCTCTAGATAACGCTCTTCCTCCACGAGGCCCAAAACCCGTCTAACCCCAGCTTGGGAAACATCCCCTCCTGTGAGGGCCAGAACCTGGTCCAGAAGGGAGAGGGCGTCCCGCATTCCCCCTTCGGCCCTGAGGGCGATGGTCCGAAGTGCCTCCTCGGGAGCATCGGTACCCTCTCCGGAAAGGACCTCCTGGAGTCTCCTCGTGATGTCTCCCACGCCGATCCTGCGGAAATCGAACCGCTGACAGCGGGATAGAATCGGGGAAGCCGATTGCTGGATCTTCTGAGGCTCTGTGGTGGCGAAAATGAAGATGACTCTGGGAGGCGGCTCCTCCAGGATCTTCAGGAGGGCGTTCCACGCCTCGCGGGTGAGCATGTGAGCCTCGTCGACGATATAGACCTTGTAGCGGCCCTCCTCGGACGGGGCGTACATGGCCCGCTCCCGGAGGTCCCTGGCGTCATCCACCCCTCGGTTGGACGCTGCGTCGATCTCCACCACATCGAGAGCTGTCTGGCCAGCCCAGATCCTCCGGCAGCTCTCGCACTCCCCGCACGGCTCACCGTCCTCCCCCCGATCGGGACAGTTCAGGGCCATGGCCAGGACACGGGCCAGCGTCGTTTTTCCGATCCCTCGAGGCCCGCAAAAAAGGTAGGCGTGGCCCACTCTGTCTCCGGCGATGGCCCGCCGCAGGGTCTCGGAGACGTGGTCTTGAGTAGCGACCTCTGCGAAGCGCTTGGGTCGGTACTTTCGGGCTAAAGCAGTGTGAGACACGAGAGCGTCGGTCTTGAGACGGGGTAGATTGTCACCTCAGAAAACAAATGCCCCAGGCACTCCGCAACAACGATCACCACACTTACCGCTGCTACCTGCGGGGTCCTGACGGGTTTCGTGGGCTTTCGCTCTGCGGACCTGGGGCACACTTCAAGGTATTCCAAAACCCATGGAGGAGTCAAGCGGAGAATGGCGGAAAAGCAAGGTTTTCCAAGGTAATTCGCCTACTCCATCCTCCAGGCATCGGGCAGATGGAGGACCTCCGTGGGGCCTCTCTCCGACCAGAAAACCGAAATCGCATCGAAGCGGACCAACGTACCCGGGGGGAGGGGCCGTCCTTGGAGCCAACTTCTGGCAACCTGGGCAATCACTCGCCGCTTCGCCCAGGTAATGGCCTCCAGAGGATGGCCATACCTCCGACCCCTCCGGCACTTCACCTCCACGAAGGCCAAAACATGCCCTCTGAACGCGATGACGTCCACTTCTTTCCGGCCTTGACGAACATTTCGGCCCAGAATGCTCCAGCCCCGGGCCTTCAGGTACTGGACGGCCTCTTCCTCCCCCAGGCGACCCAACTCGACTCTGTCCATCTCTTTCTCCCCACTTCCAAGGATCCAGGAGAAAAAGGGGGTCCCGGCGTGGGCGCTGAAAGGGACGATCGGGCCTGCGAAAAAATGGTGACCTCGGGTCACTCCCCAAGTGGGGGGGTCAACTCCCTGTTGATGGCTTGTGCAATGACCCGGATCTGATCCAACAGCTCCCTGAACTGCTCCGGATACAGGGACTGAGCCCCATCAGAAAGGGCGCGGTTCGGGTCCGGGTGTACCTCCACCATAAGGCCGTCGGCTCCCGCCGCTACAGCCGCTCGGGCCATGGGGGTGACCTTCGCCCTGATCCCTGTGCCGTGGCTGGGATCGGCGATAATGGGGAGATGGCAGAGGGACTTCACCACAGGGATAGCCGTGAGGTCCAAGAGGTTTCGGGTTTGGGTGTCGAAACTCCTCACCCCCCGTTCGCAGAGGATGACGTTGGGATTCCCCTCCGCGACAACATATTCGGCAGCCAGGAGGAGCTCCTCGATGGTGGCGGAGAGGCCCCTCTTCAGGAGAATGGGCTTTCCGATTCGCCCCACCTTCCTGAGGAGAGGGTAGTTTTGCATGTTCCGGGCACCCACCTGAAGGATGTCGGCATATTCGGCCACTTGATCCGCCGTTCCGACATCCATGGCCTCCGTGACGATGGCCATACCCGTCTCATCCCGGGCTTTCGCCAACAACTCCAGGCCCTTCACACCCATCCCCTGGAAAGAATAGGGGGACGTCCTCGGCTTGAAAGCCCCACCCCTCAGGATGGTGGCCCCCATTCCCGCCAGCGTCTCCGCGATTCCGAGTATCTGCTCTTCGCTCTCCACCGCGCAGGGCCCGGCCATGAGGGCCACCTCCGTCCCTCCGATGCGGGTCCCGTTGGGAAGAGTGACGATGGTGTTTTCTTCCTTCCACTCCCGAGACACCTGCTTGTAGGAGTGGCTCACAGGAATGACTTCCAGTACGCCGGGGAAGCTCTGAAACAGGTTGGGCTCTACCTGTCCGTCGTTCCCGATCAAACCGATAGACGTCCTCTGGCGCCCGGGAATGGGCCGGGCCTCATAACCCATCTCCTGGATCATGTCCACGACGTCCCGAATCTCTTGGGAAGATGCGTTGTGCTTCATTACGACAAGCATGAAATGCTCACTATGTCAGGGGCCTATATCCAACACCTCCACCCTTCCATCCTTCAAATCTACACCCAGACCGTCCCAACCTGGGAGAACCCGGCCTCCATATCCTGCTTCGGCCAGGAGATCGGGGAGCGTCTCAGGATCGAGAGGGGGATAACAGTGCACGGGTACCAGGAGATCAGGAGCCGCTACTGCGGCCATGGCGGCCAACCCTCCTGGCGTCAGATGAGTCTCCATCTCCCGGCCATCAGGATGACTGCACTCTGCCAGGAGGATTTGGCAGCCACGGAAGAAGGTGGCCAGCTCCGAATCTGGACCCGTATCCCCCGTGAACCCCAGAGCGCCGTCGCTGGTCTCCAGCCGGACTGCCATGGAGTCTGCGGTGTGTCTGGTTCCCAACGTCTCGATCCGGAAATCCCCGAGGGGATCCTGCCAGCTTCCTCCCGGGGAAAACTCATGAACCCTCAGAGGGAATCCTGGATCGGAGATGTAGGGCCCATGGGCTTGGACCAGACCTTCCAGGTGCCCGGAAAGCCCGACGGGGCCCAGGAGGGTAAGGGGAAGGTCTCGAGAAGGTTCCACTCCGTTCTTGAGAGCAAAAAGAAGGGGAGCGAGCCCTCCCACGTGATCAGTATGGAAGTGAGTGACGAGGAGATGGGAGATGGTCTCCCACCGCAGGCCCAGCCGGGCCATGGTTCGAAGAGTCCCATCGCCACAATCCAGGAGCAGGGAGGATCCCCCCAGCTCTACCCAATGGGCTGGGGGCCCCCGTTCCGGATCCGGGATTAGAGTCCCGGAACCGACCACCCACACCCTCACGGCCAATACACCATTCTACGAACCACCACCACCCCTCCGGCTCGGAGGCGAAGGAGATAGACGCCGGGAGATACCTTCCGGCCGCTCTCGTCCTCACCATCCCAAGCGAAGGCGGCGCAGGGGTCGGAGGATGGCCCATCCCCCCTCCCATATAGACCGGGTGGGAGCTCTGTCGATCCGCAACCCCGGCCTGGGATCAGGCTCCGGACCAAACGCCCTCTCATATCGTAAACCGCCAACACCACCACTGACTGTTGGGCAAGGTCGAACCAGATTCGGGTCTCCCAGATGCCGTCGGCAGGGTTGGGGAATGGATTCGGGAAATTCTGGTAGAGAGTGGTCACGGGCGGGTTCGCACTGCCGGTCACCACGAAAGGGCCCGCACTGGCCACAGTATCCGCCGGACCTGCCCGAGCCTGAGCGATCACTCTCCAACGGAGGGGAAGATTGAAGGGGAGCGCTTCCCCTATCCTATGGTGATCTTCCCCAAGACCCGGATAGCTCTGAATGACATCTCCTTCCCGGTCGAGGAGAATCTGGAGCTCAAAGGTGAAGGGGCCGGCCGGTCCAGGAAGCTCCATCGCCGTCCAACGGAACTCGGGTTGGGGATCGGCGACCTGGGTTCCGCTGGGGTCGTTCAGCACGTCCAGGCTTACCCAGGACGGGATTTCCAATGGACCTTGAGGAGGAGTGGCCCAACCCACCCCCTGTATGGACCGGGCTTCCACCCTCCAGAAAAGCCGGGTCCGCGGAGGCAGGGGCTCCTGGAGCCTTCGAGCGAAGGTCCCCACAACCGAATCCTTCAAGAGGACTCCATGAAAGAGCGAATCTTCAGCGAAGTGCAGATGGAAGGTCACCGGCAAACCCAAGGGATGGAAGGTAGGAGCGTTCCACTGGAACCGGGGAGCCAAACTCGTCACCTGACCCTGGGCATTCACCTCCTGGAGAGGAGAGGCCCACACACCCTCGGGGAAGAGAATGGCCGACGCTACCCTGGGGACCCGGGCATATCCATCCTGGTGGGAGATCGCTGAAATCTCCAGAGCCTGGATGACACCCATGGGACCCCGCTCCGGATAGGCCTCTACGAAAAGGGCTGCCGCGCCGGCCAGAAGAGCTGCGGCGAACTCGGTGCCCTGGACTTCCTCCAGGATTTCATCGGCGAGGCCGGAGGCCACTGTCAGGGCATCCCCGGGGGCCATGAGATCGGGCTTCACGCGACCGTCCGCCGTGGGCCCTTGGGCCGAGAACGCCAGGGGCGTTCCCAATACGCTCACAGCCCCCACCGCCAGCACCGAGTCACCGTCGGCGGGAGACTGGAGGGTCTGGAGATCGGGCCCGCCATTCCCAATCGGGGCCACGACCAGAACCCCCCTTCGAGCCGCCTCATCTGCAGCTCGGGTGGCCGGAGCTACATCCCCGTTCAGTCCCTCGAGGGTGTAGGTTCCACCGTCGAAGTTCCTGAAACCGACCCCGGACAGAACGATGCGGGCACCCTGGGTCTCGAGCCACTCCAGACCCGCCACCCAACGATCTTCATCGGCTCCTATCGGATCGTCCTCACTCCGAATCCTGGCCAGGAGGATTCCGGCCTCCGGAGCCGACCCGGTAAGGGTTCCAGGCCAATCCCCGCTGAGAAGAGACCAAAGAGCCGTACCGTGGGAAGCCGCCCCTGGAGGGTCTTCCAGCCCGGGCTCCACCGTTTCGCCCTCATCTACAAAATCTCGAGCCGCGATCGGGGGATGGAGACGAAGAGAGACATGATCCGGAAAGAAAAACCCGTCGAGGATTCCGATTCGGGTCCCAGCTCCCCTGAAGCCCAGAGTATGGGCCTGCGGCACCTCCAAAACATCGAGGGCCGGGCCAAGATCGCCATAGAGAGTGTCAGCCCGTGTCGGAAAGGGGGAGGGCTGCCGAATGTCCGCCCCAAGGCCCCCCTCGGCATACCGGGGCACAATCAGGCGTCGAACGGGCAGAATCTCGTGCACACCCGGGAGCTCGGCCAACTCGGAAATCCGGTGGTCGGGCACTACCACGCTGAGGGCCCGGAGCCACCGACTTCTCGTCCTCACCCGTCCAGGAATCCCGGTCAGGCCCCGGGGTACCTCAGAGGCCTCCCAGGCGTCCTGGGTGAGGAAGAGCCAATAAGCCGTCGAATCCGGGGGAGAAGACCCCATGTCCGAATCTGACATGGGAAGGTCGAGAACCTTCCCCCCAAAAAGCAGCGGAAGGAAGGCAACGATCAGGGAAGGACCCAGATGGCGGCGGTACCCCATTACGCGGAAGGGCTCCTAGGAGGCCGAACCGCTGGCCTGGAGCGCATCCTCCAATTGAACTCCGACGATTCGACTCACACCGGGCTCCTCCATGGTCACGCCATAGATCCAATCGGCGGCCTCGATGGTCCGGGCATTGTGCGTAATGACGATGAACTGGGTCTGGGCTTTGAATTCCTGCAGGAGCCGGATAAACCGATAGATGTTGGATTCGTCCAGGGGAGCATCCACCTCGTCCAGCACACAAAAAGGGCTCGGTTTGACGAGGTAAATCCCGAAGAGAAGGCTCAAAGCCGTCAGGGCTCGTTCTCCCCCGGAGAGAAGGTCGATCCTTTGGGTCTTCTTTCCCCTGGGGGACACATGGATCTCGATGACCGACTCGAGAGGGTCGTCCTCATCTTCCAGCCAAAGTGTGGCCTCTCCTCCTTCGAACAAGCGCCGGAAGGTATTTTGGAAATTCTCCTGAATCTCCCCAAAAGTGTCTCGGAAGAGTTTGGTGGCTGTCTCATTGATCTGGCGGATGGCAGCCCGGAGGCCGTCTCGAGCTCCCTTCAGGTCGTCCCTCTGTTCCAGAAGGAAATCGAGTCGAGCACTCTCCTCTTCGTGCTCCTCCACCGCAAGCATGTTGACCAGGCCAATCCTCTCCAGCTTTTGGACGATCTCCTGGAGCTCATCCTTCAACTCCTCTGCTTCGCCCTCCACCGGCTCCGCCTCAGCCAGGAGAAGATCCAAAGGCTTCCCCCACTCCCCTTCCAGCCGGTCCTGGATGCGTCCAATCCGACCCACCAGCTCCTGCCGTTCCAACTCCAGGGCGTGCCTCCGGTCCACCGCCTCCCGCTCGGAGGCTCGGGCAACCCGGACCTTCCGGTCCGCCTCCTGGAGCAACTCGGAGAGCCGGCCGGCTGATTCCTCCCGGTCCCTCAGTGCTTCCTCCGCTTCATCACGCTGGCGGAAGAGGCTCTCGGTGGCCGAGGCTCCTTCTTCCCGGAGTCTTGTTGCGGTGGCCACCTCCGCCTTCAACTCCGTCTCCTCCGTCGCAAGCCCGTCAAAACGCCCTCTGGCATCCCCCAAGGATGTCTCCACATCCTTCAGTCGTTCGATGAGTCGGCTTCGATCTCCCTCTTTCCGAGCCACTTCCAGAGCCAATTCGGATTCCCGACTCCGGGCTTCCTCCCACGCTTCCTGCGCCTCGGCTACCCCCTGCCGGACAAGGTCCTCATCTCCCTTGAGGCGGTCCACCTCTTCCTGGAGCAGGTCTCGATCCTCCAGGGCGGTCTTCGCACGCTCGAGAGCTCTGGCTCGTGCTGCCTTGGTCCCTTCGATCTGCCTTGCCAACTCCTCCTGATGCCGGTCGAGACGAACCCTCTTGTCCCTTTGCGCCTGAACCTGAGCCGATGCAGATCGGTGGGCATCCTCCCCTTCCCGGAGAACTCGCCAAGCCTCATCCAATCCTGATTCCGCCTCCCCAGCCTCCGCCTCAGCGACCTCTCTAAGGTTCCTGGCCTCCTCCGCCTCTTCTCGTGCCTCCTTCAACTCTTCCTTCAGGAGTTTCAGCCGCTCCCTGCGCTCCAGAATTCCTGAACTCCCCAGCGGATTCCCGATGCGAACAATCCCATGGCGATCCACAGCCGTCCCAGAGAGGGAAAGGAAAGCTGGGGCCCTCGCCGCCTCGGCTTGGGAGGTGTCACCCTCCAAAGCAACCCCAGCCAGGATCCTCCGGACCCATGGGGCGCCGGGGCCATGCAACTCCAGGGCGCCGAGGAGGCTTCCCTCCCCTTCCTCATCCTCCGAAAGGGTTCTATC
>JAUXEE010000265.1 GCA_030618065.1 Gemmatimonadota bacterium | reverse complement strand
TTTCCGGCTTCACTCCTGGCCGCGAGCCTTGCGAGGAGGGGGTTCCAGGGCATCGGAAGAGGGTCCGGGCCACGACGCGCCTCTGGCGACGTGCAGGGGGTGCTGGTGGGGAACCCAGCGGCCCATCCGGGACCGGGCCAACACCGGCGCTCCAAATCTGTCCATGTCTCTATGGGACGTTCGGATGCTCCGATGGGACGCGCGCCCGGCACCCTCGGATGCTTGGATGGGAAACTCACCTGATCGAATGGCCGGCACGCGCGCTCGCACGCCCGGCACCCTCCAACAGCTGGGACGCTCCACCGATTGCCTGGGAGGCGCGATTGCCTGCCACGCGCCATCCCACGGCCAGGGTGTTCGCTGGATTGCCGGCCAACCACCATCGAGTCGGCGGAGCGATCGAGGGATCAGCTGTCCGGAGCGCTCCCTCGATTGGCTGGGAAGGGAAGGGGGAAGCCAGGAACAGACACGATCGGCGTTCGGGTCTTCCCCTCTTCCCCCTGGCACCCTGAAAAGATGGCGGAAGCCTTCGTCTGGTTTCGTTGCGAAAAGAGGGGCGGCCTTAGATCTTCGGGGATCATGCGCATCGCATACCTGGACGGCCCGAGGCTTCGGCGCTCCCTCCTGGCCGCTTGCGAGTACACCCAGCACCAACGCCGGGAGCTGAATCGGATCAATGTGTTTCCGGTTCCTGATGGCGACACCGGCACCAACCTGTCCCTGACGGTTCAGGCCATCGCAGACCACCTTCGAAAGAACGAGGATCGAGGTTTTCACGCGGTGGCCCATGAGGCCGCCCAGGCCGCCCTCCTCGGTGCCCGGGGTAACGCCGGGATGATGCTGTCCCACTTCCTCCTCGGCTTTGCCGCTCAAACCAGGGGGAAACAGCGGATTTCCCCTGAGGAATTCGGAGACGCCCTCAACGCTGGAGCCGACCGGCTTCACAACGCTTTGGAGCGCCCGGTGGAGGGCACCATCCTCACCGTGATGCGGGATACGGCATTGGCCGCGCTGGAAGCCAAAGCCCACGATTTTCATCAGTTGATGAGTTACCTGGTCGAACGAGCCAGGGCGTCTTTGGAAGGAACTCCCGACCTTCTCCCGGTCCTGAAGAAGGCTGGAGTGGTCGATGCCGGAGGCAAGGGGTTCGTCCACCTCCTGGAGGGGGTGGTCCGCTATATCCAGGGGGATTCACTGGTCTCCGTTGACCCTCCTCCGGCTTTTTCCGAGACGGCTTCGGCGGTCGGCCAGGTAGAATACCCCGCTGAAGCCGAGCGCTTTCGGTATTGCACGGAAGCTCTGGTCAGGGGAGAAAACCTCCCCACCCAGAATGTGGTTCGGGAATGGCTACGACAGGAGGGTGACTCCCTCATCGTGGTCCGTTCCGAGGATGTTCTCAAGATCCACGTTCACACCGATGAGCCGGATCGAGTCTTCGCCTACTTGAAGACGTTGGGATCCTTGGCTACGCACAAGGCCGAAGATATGCGGGCCCAGCATGCCGCGGCGGAGCGAGCGGCCCACGGTCACCTGACCTTGGCCCGCAGGCCCGTGGGGATCGTTACCGACAGCGCCTCGGATCTCCCGGAAGAGATCGTCAGGGCACACGGGATCAAAGTGGTGCCTCTCATCCTGGTCCGGGGCGAAGAGAATCTCCGGGACGGGGTGGATATCACAGCCGAGG
Source organism: Gemmatimonadota bacterium (assembly GCA_030618065.1). GTDB lineage: Bacteria > Gemmatimonadota > Gemmatimonadetes > Longimicrobiales > Gaopeijiaceae > JABDNZ01. Next base: position 2,316 of record JAUXEE010000265.1, on the reverse strand, counting down.
AGTTCCATCAGGCCCTTCGGGGGAAGGAAGAGTTGCCCACGACGTCCCAACCCCCTCCGGGGGCCTTCGTGAAGGCGTATGAAAGGGTCGCCGAGGAGGCTGAGGAGGTAGTGGGGGTGATGTTGGGCTCGAACCTCTCGGGCACTTTCGCCTCAGCGGAAGCTGCTGCCTTTCATTTCGATGGCGCGCCTGTCCATCTGGTGGACAGTATGGGGATCTCTCTCCTACAGGGCCTCATGGTCCTGAAGGCTGCGGAAATGGCCGAGGCGGCCCACTCCCCCATGGAGATTGTCGAGGAGTTGAACAGGGTTCGCCTTCAATCGGGTGTGGTCCTCACGGTGGACAGTCTTGAGCGGCTCATGGCTTCGGGCCGGGTTGGGCGGGGGAAGGGTTGGTTCGCCAGCGTCTTCGGGATCAAGCCGGTTTTCTCGGTGCCCACGGACGGCCTGGCCTTGGAAAGGGTGGGCCGAGCCCTGGGTCGGAAGAGGATGGTACCCGCCGTCCTGGACGTACTCCGAAAGAGGCTCCCTTCCGAAGTGGACAAGATTCGGTTCGGCGTAATCCACGTGGGGTGCCCTGAGATGGTGGAACGGGTGACCACGGCCCTTCGGGCTGAATACGGGGAGGTGGAGATTCTCTCTGCCCCAGCTACTCCCGTTATTGCTACCCACACCGGGTTTGGGGCCTGGGCCGTGGCCTTCCTGCTCGAGGATTGAGCTAGCCGGATCCCCGCAGGCGATGCTTCCCCGCGGCCAACAGATCATGGGCGGCCCTTTGAGCAGGGGAGAGAGTGGGTGGAAGGGAGACCAGAATGGCCCTTCCACCCTTGGCATGGGGGAGATGAAGGACCAATCGGTCCATGGGCGCGTCCGAATCGAAGGGGTGAGACAGGCCGGTTTCATCGATCGCCACCGTTCGCCCCGAGACGGTGACCTCGGCGATGAGGAGTCCGTACTCCCGCCAAGCCCAAAGAGGCTCCGACTCTCCATTGGCTATGGACGGGACCAACACGTCCTGGAAATGACTTACCGCTCGGCTGTATCCACCGGGGTCGACCTCCCGCAGCTCCCGAAGGGCCTTCCTATAGAAATCCCTGGGGTCTCGAGAACCCGACTTTCCCAGCGCCGCCTCGAACCGTCGGTCGGCTTCTTTCCGTAAAGCTTCGTCCATGAACCAATCCTCCACCGGAGGAGGATGGAGGAAGAGAGAGGTGAGCGTCAAGGCGGCGTTGCAGTTTTGCCGGTCTTTCCGGTACCTTTGAAATCCCCGTGCCGGGAGAGTCTCGTGACATACCCTGATCTGCCGCAGAACATGGCCCAGTCGCAACCGACGGAGTTCCTGGATCTCTCATGGGAGATGTTCGGGGAGCTCTGCCGTGCCCTGGCCCTTCGAGTCGCCCGAGATTTCGAACCGGATCTGGTCGTTGGCATCGCCCGAGCCGGCGTCTTCCCCGGGGCCGTAGTGGCTTCGGTCCTTCGGAAGGACTTCTACTCTCTGACCATTTCCCGGAGGGAGGGCGGAGAATTGGTCAGGGATCGGCCGGCGGTTCTTTCCGCGGCACCCCTCCAGTGTCAGGGGAAGAAGATCCTCCTGGTGGATGAGATCACCTCCTCGGGGGACACTCTCAGAATGGGTCTGGCCGCCATTCGGGACCGGAATCCCGCAGAAGTGCGAACGGCTACCAGCTTCACACGGCACGGCGGGTATCAACCCGACTACATCGCCCTCCAAACTGACGCCACCATCATTTTTCCCTGGGACCGGAAGATCTTCGAAGGGGAGGAGCTGGTGGTGAATCCTCGGTACGAAGGGGTAGTGGACGAGTAGGGGGTCTGAGGTGCCCGGTCCCCTGAACTCGCTGGCCGTACGCTGCGCTTCCGGAGGCTCGCTCAGGGGACCGGGCACCTCAGACCCCCGCTCTTGGTGGATAAGAGGGGCCGTCCGCTTCGCTTCCGGAGGCTCACTCAGGAGGGCGGGCAGCCCAGACCCCCGCTCTTGGGGGATAAGAGGGGCCGTACGCTGCGCTTCCGGAGGCTCGCTCAGGGGCCGGACACCTCAGACCCCCGCTCTTGGTGGATAAGAGGCCATTCGCTTCGCTACTGGAGGGCTGCTCTCGGGGGCCCCGGAGACGGAACCCCCGTTCTTCTGAGTGTCGGGTGTAAAAGAAATGAGCCGGTCAGAGAAACCGACCGGCTCCATTTTTTTTCGGACCCCTCTAAGTCAGGTCAGGATGGTGTTTCAGGTCCCCGGAGCGAGCCGCCGGAAGCGCAGCGTACGGCCCCTCTTATCCCCCAAGAGCGGGGGTCTGGGCTGCCC
>JAUXEE010000182.1 GCA_030618065.1 Gemmatimonadota bacterium | reverse complement strand
GGGGCGAAGGTGGAGTCGGGTGAAGTGACCGGAGTTTGCCTTGACTTCCCCCTCCCGCGAGTTGGTATTTGAGACCCCTGAAGAGTGGAAGGGGAGAGAAAGAAAGTATCCCCGCTATCAATAACAGACAGGAGGAGTCCCCTTTGGAATTCTCACAGAACATCCAGCGCCTCCAGCCTTCGGCCACCATCGCCGTAAGCTCCCTGGCCAAACAGCTCAAGGCTGAGGGCCGGGACATTATCAACCTTGGTGCCGGTGAACCCGACTTCGATACGCCCGAGTGGATCTCTGACGCAGCCGTCCAGGGGATCAGGGAAGGAAAGACCCGATATACTCCTGCCCCTGGGACCCCTCAGTTACGCCAAGCCATCGCCAAAGATCTCCAGATGCGCTTCGGGAAAGAGGTGGATTGGAATGGCGTCGTAGTAAGCAACGGCGCGAAGCATTCGCTTTTCAACGCCTGCTTTTCCCTTTTTGGTCCCGGTGATGAGGTTCTCATCGCCTCACCCTATTGGACCTCCTATCCCCAGATGGTGACTCTTTCAAGAGCCGAGCCCGTGTTCGTGTCGGGCACTGAGGACCGGGACTTTCGGTTGACTCCCGAAGATCTCGAATCGGCCTACTCGGATCGGACAAAGGGACTCATTCTCTGTTCCCCATCCAACCCCAGTGGGGGTGTGTACTCCCTCGAAGAGCTCAAAGCCGTGGTGGAATGGGCCCGGGACCGAGGAGTTTGGCTCCTGGCAGACGAGATCTACAGGTATATCAATTTCGCGGATGATGGCCCCGCAAGCGGAATCCTCGACCTTCCACAGGAGTCCCTCGGTCCTTTTGTCCTTATTGATGGCGTTTCCAAGGCCTTCGCAATGACGGGGTGGCGAATCGGATTCTCCTACTCCTCGGTGGATCTGGCAAAGAAGATGTCGGCCTTCCAGAGCCATACCACGTCCAATCCGTCCTCGCCGGCCCAGGAAGCCGCTCTGGCTGCCTATGTAGAAACGAAGCGGGCCGAGGTCGAGGTAAAGAGGATGGTGGAGGCTTTCCGCCGAAGGAGGGACCTGGTCACAGGCCTTTTCGATGAGCTTCTGCCGGGCCTCTCCTACGTGAAACCCAATGGAGCCTTTTACCTCTTCTTCCGTGTGGACTCTCTTTTCAGAGAAGGGATGCCCGACTCCAGCGCCGTCTGTACCTGGCTCCTGGAAGAGGCCGAGATCGCCATGGTTCCTGGGGTGGCCTTCGGGGAGGATCGGTACGTGAGGATGAGCTACGCCACCTCGGACGAACTCCTCAAGGAGGCCATCAGGAGGTTGGCCCGGGCGGTGGGGACGCTTTAGCCGGGGCGGGGCCTGGCGCCCTGTAGGGCATCAGGCCCCGCGCAGCGCGCTCTCGGCTGCGGCCAAAGACCCTGACACGTAGCTTCCTCCGAAGAGGTTCACGTGAACCAGGAGGTAGTAGAGCTGGTAGAGGTCCCGGCGGAAGGCGTCATACTCCGGGGCCAGCTTTCGTCTGCTCCCATACCCCTCCCTGAAACCCCGGGGAAAGCTCCCGAAGAGCTCCATCATGGCCAGGTCCACTTCACCCGCTCCCCGGTATACGGCCGGGTCGATGAGGACCGGCTCCCCGTTGGGTCCAGCATAAAAGTTTCCGCTCCACAGATCTCCATGGAGGAGGGCTGGGCCCTCCGCCCTGGAGCCGGCCATGACCTCCTCCAGCCGTGCCAGGAGCCTATCCAGGACCTGGCCGCTACGGCCAGTGAAATGGCCCCGGTCCCTGGCCAAACGGAGTTGAGGATTCAGTCGCCGTTCCCGCCAAAAGGTGATCCAGTCGTCGGACGGATCGTTCTCCTGGGGTAGGGACCCGATGAAGTTGTCCTGACTCCACCCGTAGGGAGCTCCCTCCCCGGGGTCGGGGGTCGTCAGCGCCGAAGCGTGGAGTTCTGCCAGACCTTCTCCCAAGCGCGCGCCGTAGTCGGGGCCGGGGTGTCCCCGGGGGATGAACTCCAGAAGGAGCCAGCCGGGTTCCACGGGGGTTCCCATTCCGCCCCGCCCGAGGATCTCCGGGATTCGGAGGGCGCCGGGTCCGGCCAGCGCCCCGAGTCCATCGGCTTCAGCCTGGAACATCTCCGGTGGGGAGGCCGGGTTCCATTTCAGGAAATAGTGCTCCCCGGTGTCTGCCTCCAATTTCGCTGAAGGATTGATGCACCCTCCTCCCAACGGCGCAGTGCCACTGATGCTGACCCCTTTTCCCGAGGCGGCTTCGAGAGCCGATTCGACGCCCTGTAGGACGGAGGCGGGAAGGGTCATTCCCCTGTCCCATCCTCTTCGAGGATATGATCCAGGAACTCCCTGCAGGACCGATCCACCATGTCGTAGACCTCCTCGAATCCATTCGGGCCGCCGTAGTAAGGGTCCGGAACCTCGGCGTCCGGGCCCCCCTGGGGATCGAATTCCCTGAGGAGGGAAAGAGTTACCTCGCCTCCGACACCCTCCAGGTATCGCTGTAAATGGGACAGGTTGGATTGGTCCATGGCCACGATGTGGTCGAAGCGGTGGAAATCCTCGGGTTGGATCTGCCGGGCATGACCGGTGAGGGTCACGCCATGGGTGGCTGCGCTCCGGGTTGATCGATGATCAGGGCTCTCCCCCACGTGCCAGCTTCCGGTCCCGGCCGAGTCCACCCGGAACCGATCCGAGAGCCCTTTCTCGTCCAGGATATGCCGAAAGACACCCTCGGCCAGGGGAGAGCGGCAGATGTTGCCGAGACACACGAAGAGGACGGAGATCTCTTTGGACATGTGTGATCTTCCTCCTTTTTGGCGGTTGACCGGGGTCACTCTTCCATTCTGCGGACGGACCCCCATTATGCGGACGGGCCCCGAGGCAGCAATTAAACCCTTCCTCTCGGTTGGGTCCACTGCGCGGCGTTCCCGAAAAATCGGTAAATTAAATGGCTATAGGGTCTGCGGCCGAAAAGAGGCCATTTCTGAATTGGAGGTTCTCGTTGTCGAAGGTGGAATTGTTCAGGGAATTGTTGCTGTCTGAAGAGCAGTTGGCGGCAGTGGAGGCGTTGGGGTGGATAGAGCCCACCCCCATCCAATGGAAAGCCATTCCCGCTGCCCTTCAGGGGAAGGATATCGTGGGTGTCGCCCAAACCGGGACGGGAAAAACGGGGGCTTTCATGATCCCGTGTCTGGAGAAGATCCAGGTCGGAGGAGGGCTTCAGGTCCTGGTTCTCTGCCCAACCCGGGAGCTGGCTCAACAGGTGGCGGAGGATACTGAAGCCCTTGCCAAGGGCACCTCTGTTCGGGTGGCGTCCATCGTGGGGGGAGTGGCATACGGTCCCCAGGAGGAAGCTTTGAGCAGCGGTATGGAGATCATCGTGGCGACCCCGGGGCGCTTCATCGACCATATGGGAAAACGCCGGGTGAACCTCGCCGGTCTCCAGACCCTTATTCTGGACGAAGCCGATCGGATGCTGGATATGGGTTTTCGGCCCCAGATCGAGGATGTCCGCAGAGGGATCAGAGGGAAGCCACAGGTGATGCTTTTCTCCGCCACTATGCCCAATGGAGTGCACGCGTTGGCTCTCCAACTCACGAAAGAGGCTGTTTGGCTGGAGGCGGCGCCGTCGGGGACCACCGCTGAGGGCATCACTGAAATCGTGTACTCGGTAAAGCCGGAGAAGAAGCCGGACCTTCTTCTCAAACTTCTGGAGGAATCCGACTGGAATCAGGTCCTGGTGTTTTGCCGGACGAAGGTGGGGGCCGACACCCTCACGGCTCGACTGGAGCAGACCGGAATCCGGGCGGACGCCCTGCATTCTGATCGGCAGATGCGTCACAGGACCAGGGCCCTCGAGCGTTTTTCCGACGGCAAAACCCGAGTCCTGGTGGCTACCGACATCGCCCAGAGGGGTTTGGATGTGGAGGGAATCACCCACGTCGTGAACTATGACGTACCCTTGGACCCCGAGGACTACGTGCACCGCATCGGACGAACGGGGCGGGCCGGGGCCACGGGTACGGCGGTGACTTTCCTCACAGCTGCTGATTACGGAGCCTTCAAATCCCTGGAGTATCATCTGGGCCGCAGCCTGGAACGGGTCCACCTGCCGGAGTTCGACTACGCTGGGACGCCCGTTCGAGAGGATCGGGCCCCAAGCCGACGGGGCGCTCGTTCCCGGGCCCCCTTGGGGCTGGGCTCCCGCCTCGATGACAAGCTGAGCTCCGAGGAGTTGGATCGTATTCTGAAACTGAGTCAGGAGTCATGATATGGACAGCGTTCAACCGGGAATCCTCCTTCCTGTTCCCCAATGCTGCCGTTACCTCACCTTTGGCCTGATTCCCGGAGCTGACCCCTCCAAAGGGTTGGAGAAGCTCAAGGAGTACGGTGCCGGGGAGGGGATGGTGGTGGGCCTGGGCAAGTCCGTGGTCTCGGCATTAGGAGAGGCCGTGGAGGGACTGCGCCCCTTTCCAAGCATGGTGGGTCCGGGAGTGGACATTCCTGCCACGCCGGCTGCTCTGTGGATTTGGCTTCGGGGCGACGATCCTGGGAAGTTGGTGCAAGCTGCCAACGATCTGAAACGGCTCCTGTCGCCAGCCTTCCGTGTGGATGAGGTCATCGACGGCTTCAAGCATGATGTGTCCCCTGATGGGCTGGGACGTGACCTGAGCGGATACGAAGACGGTACCGAAAATCCGGAAGGGGAAGATGCCTTGAAAGCCGCTGTCGTGACCGCCGCCGGCCCGGCCATGGATGGCTCCAGCTTCGTCGCGGCCCAACGGTGGGTTCACGAGCTATCCATCTTCGACCGGATGTCTGCCCAGGAGCGGGATCACGTGATCGGACGCCGGGCGAGCGACAATGAAGAGTTGGAAGACGCTCCCGAATCTGCCCACGTCAAACGCACGGCCCAGGAGGATTTCGAGCCCGAGGCCTTCGTGATCCGCCGGTCCATGCCTTGGGCCGACGCCACCAGCGAAGGGCTCGAATTCGTGGCCTTCGGCGCTTCCCTGGACGCTTTCGAGGCCCAACTCACCCGCATGTCCGGGCTGGAAGATGGAATCGTGGATGCCCTCTTCCGGTTCTCACGTCCCGTCACCGGTGCCTACTTCTGGTGTCCGCCGGTGAAGGACGGAAAGCTGAACCTGAGCGCAATCGGGATGTAACTC
>JAUXEE010000286.1 GCA_030618065.1 Gemmatimonadota bacterium | reverse complement strand
CGGCCCCTCGTCGAAGGAAGCATGGAAGGTCAGGGCCCCGCTCAAAGAAGCAGATTCCGGATCGGGTTCGGCGGGGGGCGGTTCTGTCCCGTCCGGCCCCGGAGATGGACAAGCCAAGAAGGCCATACAGGGCAGAACACACCAGAAGGCGCGCCACCTATTTCTGCTGAGTGTCATGCTTTCCTCCTATCCAAGAGTTCCACGTCCGGCCGGGACTTCCCCAAATCGATCAGTCCTTCGGAAAAGCCTGTAAGAGAAAACACCAGATAGCTCTGAGACGAAGCGAACCGGATCCCGCGGTCCCCCCCCCTTTCCCTCCTTGCTTCCCTTCCCCAGTGTTATCGGACAGCACCTAGCCCCCCGGGGCAACATCAGGAGACAGGAGCCCAGAGCATGCCCATCCTCTTCAAAGACGGAATTCCCGAGAACACTCATCCTCTCAACGTGGTGCCCGATGCCTCCAGCTCGGAGGTGGCCAGCCATGTGGTCGATCGGATTCCCATCTTTGAGGTCTACATGAGGATGGCCGAAGAGTTGGCCAAGAGAAGCACCTGCTCCCGATTACAGGTTGGAACCGTCATCACCGACGGTGCCCTGGAGCATGTGGCTTCCATAGGCTACAACGGGAATGCCCGAGGTTTTCCCAACCGTTGCGACACGGATACTCCGGGGGCCTGCGGCTGTATCCATTCTGAGCAGAATGCCGTGGTGAAGGCCGACGGACACCTGAGGAAGAAGGTGGCGTTCGTAACGGCCAGCCCTTGTGTGATGTGTGCCAAGCTCCTGATCCAGGCCAACGTCACCCACGTCTATTACCGGGAGCCTTATCGAAAGCCCGACGGACTGGAGGTCCTGGAGGCGGGTGGGGTGAAAACCATCCACTATGTCCAGTGGAAGGACGCTTGGCGTTAGGAGCCTATCCGCGTATTGGGGCGAGCCTCCTTATCCCTCGATTATCCCGAACTTCCTCAGGACCTTCACGACCTCCTCAATGGGGATGGCTCTGGCCGTCCGTCCGTCCCGGCCCGTAACGTCGGTGGCCTTGAGGATGGAGTTGTAGATGGCCTCCTCGGTGGTCTCGATGGCGGCTTGAAAAAGCCCCGCCGCGGCGGGGTTGGGGAGATCCAAGATCTCCCGTGGCTCCCGGGAGGGAGTACGACGGACCTCCCGGGCGGTGCTGAAGGCCAGAACATAATCACCCGAACCGTTGCCCCCGGAAGAGCCGGTTCGGGCCAGGCCCATGAGCACTCGGCGGGCGAGGCGCTCCAGGTTCCGGGAGCTCAGGGGCGCATCGGTGGCCACCACCATCATGATGGAGCCTCCATCGACGTCCGGAATTCCCCTTCCGTCGTCTTCAGGCGATCCCTCTTCCTGACTGCCCTCCACTCCTCTTTCCCGGTCCCCTGTCGCCCCTTGCTCCTCCACGTACCGCTGAAAGGAATACCGGCCCAACTCCTTTCCGACGGGGGCTCCCCCCATGGAGAGGATCCCGCCGTAGTTGGACTGGACCAATACTCCCACCGTGTAGCCACCCAAGGCTTCCGGTAGAACCCTGCTGCTGGTCCCGATCCCACCCTTCCATCCGAAGGCTTGGGTCCCCGTGCCTGCACCCACGGAACCTTCCTCGACGGGACCTGAAGAGGCGCCCTCCAAAGCCCCCCGAACGTGCTCCGGACGGATGGGCCGGCTTCGGATGTCGTTCAATCCGCCGTCGTTGGTTTCCCCCACCACCGGGTTGATGGAGCCAACCCCCTCCATTCCTTCCCGCTCCAGGAGCCACTGCACCATGGCGTCGGCAGCTCGCCAGACACAGAGGGTGCATGTCAGAAGAATGGGAGTCTCCATCTCCCCCAGCTCACCCACCTGTGTCACGCCAATGAGCTTCCCGAATCCATTCCCGACCACCATCGCCGCGGGGACTTTCTCCTGGAAGATGTTGCCTCCGTGAGGAAGGATGGCCGTAACCCCGGTTCGGATATCCTCACCCTCCCAGACGGTGACCTGGCCCACCAGGACTCCAGCCACATCGGTGATGGCGTTGTGGGCACCGGGAGGGAAGACACCGATCTGCATCCCGATCTCTCGAGCCCGAGGTCGCTGGGTGGTCTGGCTCATGAGGGCAGGGGGGCAAAGGAGGAAGAGGAATGCACCGAGAAGAGCCCCGGAGAGCCTCGGTTTTCCAGAGAAGAGCTGGTACATGAATGTGGCCTCAGTCGGTACGAGGGGTGAATCGTCATGGGCGTCATGGTTCAGAATACGGTCCGGGGCCGGAGGAAAGCCATGTCCATCCGTGGTCAGAGACGGATGGCGTCTATCAACAGGAGAAGGAGGAAGAGAGGGTGGTAGACCAGGGACCCGAGGAATACCCGCCTGGCGGCCGTGGCGGTGAGGCGGTCCTCCTTCAGGGTGGCTATGGCGAGGCCCAGCAGGCCTGCGCCCAGAATGCCCATTCCCACCAGATAGACGGGTCCGGTGATCCCCAACCAGGTCGGAACCAAACCGACCAGGGCGAGAATGGCGGAGAAAGCCGTGATGTGCCACGCAATTTGCCGGCCTTCAGGATCGGACCGGGGGATAAGGTAGAACCCGGCTCGGGCATAGTCCTTCCTGAGGAGCCATCCGAGAGACAGGACGTGAGGAAGCTGCCATAGATAGGCGATGGCGAAGACCGCTCCGGCTTCCAGGCTCAGGGTGCCGGTCGCGGCACTCCAGCCGATGAGGGTAGGCATGGCTCCCGGGAAGGCCCCGGCCAAGGTGGAGAAGTACGAGACCTTCTTGAGGGGCGTGTAGAGGAGGTTGTAGCTCAGAGCCGAGAGGGCTGTCAGAGCAGCCGGCAGCCATCCCACCGTCAGGAAGAGGATTCCGATCCCCCCCAGCGTCAGGAGATTGCCGAAAAAGAACGCCTCCTTCGGCCCCAGGCGGCCTGAAGGAATGGGCCGGGAGCGGGTCCGCTCCATGAGGGCGTCCAACTCCCACTCCACGAACTGGTTCAGGGCCAGGGCTCCGCCCGTGGACAGAAGGGTACCCAAAAGCGTCCAGAGCACCGGTAGGAAATCGGCCTGTCCCCCGGCGGCTACCAGGTACCCGACCCCTGCCGTGACCATTACGTAACCGGCGATCCCCGGCTTTGTAAGCTCGTAGAAGACCGCTAGACGGGAGACCCGCTCCAGGAAGGTGCGGGGCTCCTCGGGAGGTTCGGATTCCTTCCTCGGATTCTGGGTCACAGCGCTGGAGTCGAGATCTCCTCTATTTCCCGAGCGGGATTTCGTCCTTTGCCCGCATGGGATTTCGTCGCCATTCCTTTCACAGAGGGAAGTTGTCCGGCGGCCCGGGCCCTGGCAAGCGAGGGCGAGAATCGAAACTCCGAAGGCCTCTTCACGGTATACTGATGGTAGGGAGCCTCGAGAATGGGGACTGGGTGAGCGGAGTCGGCTCCAGGCAGGTTCGGACATGAAACAAGACGAGCGACCCACGGTCGTTGAGCGCAGGGCATCTCAGAATCGGGTGTTCCGGATCGCTCTGGGCGTGTCCGTCTTGCTCCACCTGTTTATCTTCGCCTTCTGGCGAGTCGTACCCCTCCCACCCTCGCCCCTCTCCGCCGCCGGCCCCCGAGCCGGGGACTTCCGTGCCGCCGGGGGTGGG
>JAUXEE010000106.1 GCA_030618065.1 Gemmatimonadota bacterium | reverse complement strand
GGAATGGGCACAGGTCCGAGCGGCTCTGGAGGCGCTGAACGATCGAGATCGGGAAGTTCTTCTTTTGTGGGATGCGGGCCTGAGTTATCGGGAGATCGCCGAAGTAACGGATCTCCTGGCTGGCGCCATCGGTACGACCCTCGCCCGGGCGCGAAGGCGCCTGGTGGAAGCCCACGGGGAGATGGAGAAGGAAAATGCGGCACGTAACTGACGGGGAACTCCACGCCTTTCTGGACGGCGCGATGGATATCCTTCCGGGGGAGAGAGGGAAAGAGGTCCGGGATCACCTTTCCAGCTGCCCCGTATGCCGTGAGCGGCTTCAGGACGAGGAGCTCGTTCGATCCCAGGCGAAGGGAATCCTGGGGGATCCAGCCCTGGGTAGGCTTGCCCTCCCGACCTTCGAAGAGCTTCGGGAACGGGCTGAAGCCCCGGGATCAGATTCGGTCGCTTCCAGCGGTGAGTCCGATACGGAGATTCACTATCGGGGCCCCATGCGGGGACTCTCCCTCGCCTGGGCGGCCACCATCGTCCTGGCCCTGGGAGTCGGCTGGATGGGGGGTCAAGTCTGGATGACCCTCCCCTCTGACGGGCGGCCTGGGAGCGCGGCGTCGAGGCTCGAATCCATCGAGGCACCAGGCGCTCTTTTGGTAGACCTCAAATCCGAAGCTTCCCAACCCGATGAGCCCCAGCCTTCACGGCTAGATCTGGAGGCTGTTCCGGCCCGACGGGAGGCGGAGGCGGAGACAGGGGAGGGAGTGGGGGCTCCCACAGCTCTTGACCTCCTTCCCGAGATGGCCTCGGAGGCCCGAATCCGGAGTGTGGCTCAAGAGCCGAGAGCAGCCTCCCCAGAAGTCGAGCAGGCCAATCTGGCGCCGACGGAAGGGACCGAAGGCGATCTTTTGATTTCGGGCTCCCTGGAGAATTCCCTGGTGGTTCCGGGTCTCAAGGTCGTCTCGATGGAGTGGGAAGAACGGGGACCCGGAGAGAGGATTCTCCATATCCGTCAACTACTCTCCCCCGGTGACACCTTGGAGTTACGGTACTTGGGGATGCTCCTGGGGACAGATCCGGAGCCCCGGGAGGGGCGGGAAAGGGAACTCCCGGTGGAGGAAGCCCTCGGAGGACGCGCCTACGCCAACGTCCTGGAGGCATCCTTGCCTCTGGGTTGGAACCAGGTGGTGATGGAATGGCGTCGGGGCCTGTTGGTGGCCAGAGCTCCCATCTCGGAAGCGAATCTCAAGGCTTTGCTCAAAACCCTTCATTGACAGGTCGCTGGAAGGGGGGGTGGGGCCGAGAGCCGTCTCCCCTTTTTGTTGGACACTCCCTCCCCTGTAGCCCTACCTTGGGCCCCGGCCTGGCCCGGCCCCGTTCGGATCTGGGCTGCCTATGAACCAGTGCTCTGAGGTGGATCATGACCGAACGACACTCCGGGGGGCGGGGTATTCCCCCCTTCCTGACCTTTCCCCTTCTCCTGACTTTCCTCTCCCTGTGTGGTTTCCCCCCTTCTCTGCAGGCCCAAGAGGCTGAATCCCCCCAGACCGCGGCGGAGCGGACCGATTTCCGGCAGACGACCCGATATGACGAGGTCATGGCGTTCGTTTCGGAAGTGGTGGCACGCCACCCCGGCATGCACCTGACGACTCTGGGCACCAGTCATGAGGGGCGTTCCATTCCCCTCGTGGTCGTGGGGACGGTGGCTGATGCCACCCCCGAGGCAGTTCTAGCCAGCGGGAAGACCCGGGTCTATGTCCAGGGTGGCATCCATGCCGGAGAGATCTCGGGGAAGGAGGGCCTTCTCATCCTCCTCAGGGAGCTGTCTGCCGGAGAACACGGCCATTGGGCCGACTCCCTGGTCCTTCTTATCGCTCCCCTTTACAACCCTGACGGGAATGAGAGGGTGAGTCCTACGAACCGCCGGGGACAGCACGGGCCCGTGGAAGGGATGGGACAACGATCGAATGCCATGGGCTTGGACCTGAACCGGGACCAGATGAAGCTGGACGCTCCGGAATCTCGGGCCCTGCTCCGTCTCTACACCGATTATGATCCCCACCTGTCCGTGGATCTCCATACGACCAACGGTAGTCGCCACGGGTACCATCTCACCTATGCGCCACCCCTCACGCCGAATGCTCCTCCCGAGATCGACCAATTCCTGAGAGGGGAGTGGCTACCGGAGGTGACCCGGGGGGTGAAGGCGGAGACCGGGTGGGACATGTACTACTACGGGGGCGCCCGGCAAGCGCGGGGGGACCAGGAGGCCGGGTGGTTCACCTTCGATCACCGCCCCCGGTTCGTGAGCAACTACATAGGCCTCCGGAACCGGTTCGGAATCCTGGGTGAGGCCTACTCCTATGCCTCCTTCCAGGAGAGGATCCAGATTTCGTATTGGTTCACCGAGGAGATTTTTGAGTTTGCCTACAGGAATGCGGCCGAGATCCAGAAACGAACCGCCGAAGCGGATGCACGTTCCCTCATCGGCGATTCCCTGGGAGTCCACGCTGAGGTGCAACGCTCCGACAAGCCTGTGACCATTCTCATGGGAGAGGTGGTCGAAGAGGAAAATCCCGTCTCGGGACAGACCATGTTTCTGCGGACGAACACTCAGACGCCGACCCGGATGTACGAGTTCGGGACCTTCCGGCCAACGGAGTGGGAAAGGGTTCCCCCGGCCTATTTCATCCCTCCTGAGCTGGAGGCGGTCATGGAGCTCCTAGCGGCCCACGGAGTCGAAATCCTCCCCCTGGATGAAGGGCGCGAGGGGGTGGAGGTGGAGCTCTTCCATGTGGACTCCCTGACTACCGCTACAAGGGAATATCAGGGGCATCGAGCCCAGGAGGTTTGGGGTGAGTACGTCAGGGAGGGTGGGGTGAGCCTGGCTCCCGGGACGGTGATGGTACCCATGGACCAGCCGCTGGCTCGGGTGGTTTTTTCACTCCTGGAGCCCCGCTCCGACGACGGCCTGGTCGCCTGGGGCCTCATCAGCGATTCACTCGGGCCGGATCAGGACTATCCAATTCTACGTGCTGCCCCTTCGAGCCCGCCCAGGCTATCGTTCGAATTCAGTCCAGACACTTGGTGACCCTTTCTGAAGCTCCGGGCTCGAGCCCACAACCGAGGAAATCACAATGAGACGGTTAATCTTTCTGGCATTTCTCGCCTCCCCGGGTATCCTGGCTTGTCAGGGGGGAGTTCCGGTGGAAGAGGCGGTAGCCTCCATCAGTGAAGCGGACTTCCTCCACAAAGTTGGCGTCATCGCACACGACTCCATGATGGGTCGGGCGAACCCCAGCCCCGGGCTGGATATGACGGCCCAGTGGATTGCCGACGAGTTCAAGCGTTATGGGCTGAAACCCGGTGGTGATGACGGGAGCTTCATTCAGATCTACCACATGCGGGAAACAGCGGTGGACTTCGAGGCTTCCTCGGCTCAGGTGACCGGGGGTCCGACTCTGGAGTTCGGAACCGACCTGAACTTCATGCGGGCATCGGGAGGTGCGGAGGTGACGGGGACGGCCCTTGTCCTGGCCGGGAACCTGGCCGCGGCCCAGGAGTTGCCCGCTGAACAGATCAGAGGGAAACACCTCTTCATCGTGCCCACCCCCACCGCGGCGTCCACAGGCCGCCGTCGGGTCCGCTTCCCTCCGGGAGTCATGAGTGCCGAACCGGCATCTGTGATCTTCGTGGACCAGAGTTCGGATGAGGAGTGGGGGGCCGCTGTGGAAAGGGCGCGGGGCCAGCGGCAGAGGATCGCTCCCTGGTCTGAAGGGGCCGAGGGCGGATTGCCCATGCTCAATATCCGGGAGGGGAGTTTGGAAACGCTCCTGGCCTCCCACGGGATTCAACTCTCACAGCTCCTGGCCGGGGGTGGCGGCGAGATGGCCCTCATCGATGTACCGGGTCTGGAAATCAGCATCACGACCGTCACCCGGGAGATGGGTGGTTTCGATATGCCGAACACCGTCGGGATCCTGGAGGGGAGCGATCCTGAGCTGAAGGGCGAGTATATCGTGTTCAGCGGCCATATGGATCATATCGGGGTCGGGCGGCCGAACGAAGCCGGGGATAGCATCCGGAACGGTGCCGATGACGACGCGTCCGGTACCATTGCCGTGGCGGAGTTGGCGGAAGCCTTCGCCATGCTGGCCGAACCTCCAAAGCGTTCCATGATCTTCCTGGCCGTGAGCGGGGAAGAGAGCGGGCTCTGGGGGAGCCGCTTCTTCGCCGAAAACCCTGGGGTGTCTCCGGACCAACTGGTGGCCAACCTGAATGCCGACATGATCTCCCGGAATGCCCCGGATACCATCGTGGTCATCGGGAAAGAGCACTCTGATCTAGGTGAGATCATGGACCGGGTGAATGAGGCTCACCCTGAGTTGAAACTGACGGCCGCGGACGACATCTGGCCCGAACAGAACTTCTATCGGCGTTCGGACCACTTCAACTTCGCTCGGCGCGGGGTGCCCGTCCTCTTCTTCTTCTGTGGCATCCATGAGGACTACCATGGGGTGGACGACGAGATCGAGAAGATGGACCTCACGAAGGCCATGAACACCACGAAGCTCATGTTCTACCTGGGCCTCGAGGTCGGGAACTCACCGGAACGGCCCCAGTGGGATCCGGCCAGTTATGCGGAGATCGTGGACATGGGAGGATGAAACCCCCTTCGGCCTGGTGAGGTGTGTCCTCGATAGAGGACATTCATCGAGGTCGATTCCCGTCTGAATCCTCCAACAAATGGCGGCGGCCCCCACTCCTTCATTGGACTGGGGGCCGCCTCTTTGCTGCTTCTGGGGGGGGCACTGAGCTAATCGGCCACCTCACCAGATAGGGGGAAAGGCTTGAAGAATTGGCCGAGGCCCATGGCGTTCAGAGCCTGCCAGACGTGAAGGGGGACCCCCGCCAACCATACATCCCTATCCTCCTTTTCGGCTTTCTGTTGCGCCGTCAGGAGAAGGGCGAGGCTGGTCAGATCGAGCTCCCGGATCCCGGAGAGATCCACCACCAGGTCACCTTTTTTCCCCGGTGCGGCAACCTGTACCGGCTCGAGGGTTGGAAGGTCTCCGGCGTGCTCTCGTGTCCTGGCGTCCTTCTCGTGCTCGTTCATTGTTCCCTCCCGCGCCGCGTCCATTTCTTTCCCTTCCCTCACCACCCTGCCTACGCATACCCACCTCAAGCTTCGTGCCAGGATCCGGGGATCGGTGCCTGCCATTTTGGCATCTCCCGGCAAAGCCTGCCAGGGACCGGAAGGATCGGTCTTGGGATGACCCGCAACGGTCACCCAGCCGTGGCGGGTCACCTTTTTCGATTGCTCCCGAGACGATTCGGACCTATTTGTTAAAGGACCCCACTTTGCATCGTGGCTTCGGAGGAATCTCGTGAAATTCTCCCCGGTCCTCGGGATCGGTCTCCTTTTGAGTTTTGGCCTCCCCATGGGTGGCATGGTTCCTTCCCCGGCCTTGGGGCAGGAAGTGGGTCCCGGTGTAAGGGAGGCCTACTTCCGTGCCGTGGCAGAGTACTTCGAGGTGCCCATCGGGGAAGTCGCCATCGTAGGGGATTGGGAGTTGGAGCCAGATGAGGTTCCCGTGGTCCTCTTCCTGTCAAGCAGGGCCGGGGTTTCGCCGGACGCCCTCATAGGCCTGCGCCAAAGTGGGCGGCCTTGGCGGGAGGTGGCCAGTCGGTTCGGTCTGGGTGTAAGGACCTTCCACCTTCCCCTGCCGGAGAACACGCCATTGGGACCTCTGGGCCGAGCCTATGGCGAGTTCAGGGGACGGCCATCCCATGAGTGGAATCAGATCGAGCTGGATGACCGGGAGATTATTTCGTTGGTGAACCTCCGAGTTCTCTCCGAGGAGGTGGGAGTTTCCCCCCTTCGAGTGCTCCGAAGCTGGGAGGACGCCGGGAGTTTCGTGGCTGGATTCGGCAGCCTCCGTGGGCGAACTCTCCCCCCTTGCCCGGAGCATCCTTAGTCCGTTGTGCGGTCGGTACACTCTCTCCGTTCCCCTCTCCAATCTGGTGGATTCCTTCGACGTTCGGCCTCCTGAGTTCGAGTATCCACCGCGGTTCAACATCGCCCCCACTCAGGATGCCCCCGTGATCGCCCAGGACCAGGACGGCCGCCGAATGGGCCTTTTGAGATGGGGCCTGGTTCCTTCGTGGGCGAAAGACCCGGCCATGGGCAGCCGACTGATCAATGCCCGGTCAGAGACGGTTTCGGAAAAATCGGCTTTCCGAAGGGCCTTCCACCGCCGTCGATGTCTGGTGCCGGCCGACGGCTTCTTCGAATGGAAGAAGGGGGGAGGGGAGGGGGACACGAAGGACCCGAAGACCCCCTTTTGGATTCACCTGGACGGCCGGGAGCCTTTCGTAATGGCCGGCCTCTGGGAAAAATGGGATCCTGGGGGAAGCGCCCCACTCTACACCTTCACTATCCTCACCACCGAGGCCGCTCCGTCGATCAGGGAGATCCACCCACGGATGCCGGTGATTCTCCCTGTTGGCGCAAGGGACCGATGGCTCGATCCCGACGCCGCGCCCGGGGACCTCCTGACTCTTCTCCGACCCTTTGGAGAGGGCATCCGGGCGTATCCCGTCTCCACCCAGGTGAACTCCCCCAGGAATGACCTTCCCGAGTGCATCGAGCCAGTGTAGGAAGGTGGCCGAGAACGGGGAGAGCCCCTCGGCCTAGTTCGCGGGAACGGTCCTGCCTTTGGCCCAGGCTCTGAGGGCACCCACCTTTTCGGCCATGGTCACGGAGAGGGGCACGGTCCCCCGTACCTCCCTCTCGAGGTCTTCTGTGGACAGAGTTTGGCTGCCGGAGAAAGCGGTGTAGAGTCCCGAGACCACCACCTCTTCAATCTCCGATCCGGTGAAGCCCTCCGACTCCCGGGCCAGGTGGGTCAGGTCGAATCCCTCCGGGTCCTGACCTCGTGAAGCGAGATGGATCCGAAAGATCTCCCGGGGAAAAGAAAGGCCAAATTCCTCGGCCTTTAGGGGGCTCTCCACCACCTTCTT
>JAUXEE010000212.1 GCA_030618065.1 Gemmatimonadota bacterium | reverse complement strand
TCTCCACGGTTTCTCCGATTTCCAGAGTCGTCTTGGGAGAATGGAGGAGGAGGGTTTCCACTCTTTCCGGGAGAACCGTTACAGACGCCAAGCTCGTGCAGCCCTCGCAAGTACCCGTGATGATTGCAGATCCGGGAGCCTTCCCGGTCACACTTCCATCTTTCCCGACCTCTGCTACCGCCGGGTCATTTGAGGACCAACCCACGGACCGCGTCTTCAAAGTCCGGCCGCTCTCGGACCGAACTTCCCCTACGAGGACAAGGGTCTCACCGGCAGCCAGTTCCACCTCTTCTGGACGGACCTGCAACAGCGCCACGGGTTCGGGCAGAACGGTGACCTCGATGGAGCTGGACGCGTCTTCGCACTCGGCCCTGATCATCGTCTTTCCAGGGGAGAGGCCCGAGACCTCGCCCTCCAGGCTCACCTCAGCTACGGCCGGGTTTTCGGAGGACCAGTCGACGAGCCGATCTTCGATGGGTTGCCCGTCCCCGGCCATCAGGGAGACGGCCAGCCGGACCGTTTCGTGTTCGGGGAACTCGATGGAAGTCGGTGACACTTCCATGGAGGTCACCCGGGCAGCCACCACCACAATCCGCAGGCTTCGTGTAACCCCCTCAGAAGTCAGGAGAACTTCCGCCTCCCCTTCCTCCAGCGCCGAGACCTGCCCGGCTGAATCCACCTGGGCGACCTTCGGGGCGGTGCTCTCCCAAAGTATCTCCCGGCCCTCCAGAGGGGCTCCACTCTTCGTCCGGAGAAGGGGTTGCACGGTATGGGTTCCGCCGACCTCGAGCGTGATCCGCTCCTCAGGCACCTCAATTTCGGCCACAGGAGCCGGCGTCACCGAGATCTCCGCTGACGCTGCTTGGCCCTCGCATTCGGCGGTGACCCGGGCCTGACCCGCACTCATGGCAGTAGCCCACCCATCGGCAGTCACCTCGACGACAGCCGGGTCCGAGGAGGACCAGGCAACCTGACGACCGGGGAGGGTCTGGCCTCCGGTGCCTCGGGGCGAAGCGGACAATCGGGCGGATTCGCCAACCTCCAGGGAGAGGATCGTGGGAATGAGAGCTAATCCGGCCACGGGGGCCGGGGTAATGTTGATCCGTACCGAGGCGACAGCGTCGTCACAGGTCGCGGTGATCTGGGCGAGGCCAGGGGCCACTCCGATCACCCGCCCCGTCTCTCCGACTTCGGCAATATCGGGATCGCTCGATGCCCACTGAACAGGGTGACCCGGGAGCTGTTTCCCCTTGGCGCTGACGGGAATGGCCGTCAGCATAAAGGTGCTTCCCTCCTGGATCTCTTCCGGATCCGGAGACAACTGAATGCCGGTGGCCCGTTCCGGAGAAACCGTGACCTCCGCGGTTCCAACGATCCCGTCGACGCTTGCTGAGACGACGGCTTTGCCTGCGGCCACTCCCCGTAGGGTCCCGTCAGGTAGGACCGTTAGGATGGAGGAGTCATCCACGGACCATTCGATGGTCCTGCCCTCCAGGGGATTCCCCTGTGCGTCCCGTGGCAAGCAGGTAACCGCTCCGGTCTCTCCGGCTTCCAGCCTTACGGTGCTGGGTGATACCTCCACCCCGGCCACCGGTACCGGGATGACCGTGATACTCGCCCGACCTGAACGTCCCTCACTTGAGGCGATGATGGTGGTGGAACCCTTTTGGTGGGCCACGATCCGGCCTGATTCTCCCACCGAGGCCACCTGGGGATCGTTGGAGGTCCAGCTGATGTCCCGGTCCGAGAGTTCCTGTCCAGTTCCGCTCAGGAGGAGGGTTCGGAGAATCTGTTCTTCTCCCATCGGGATGGCGAGTTCGCTGGGAAGGACCACTACGGTGTCCACGCGAACGGGGGACACGGCCAGCCGAAGCTCTCCCGATACCCCGTCTGCGGTGGCGGTAATGGATACCGGCCCGGCCCGGAGAGCTTGTACCAGGCCATCTTCGGTGATCAGGGCGATATCGGGGTCACTCGATTTCCAGGAAATGGCCCGGTCCGGGAGTGGCCGTCCCGCCAGGTCCAAGGGGGTGCCATCGAGCTTGAAGGTGTGGCCGACGAAGAGTTCCCCCGAGGGTGGCGCCAGGGAGATCGATCCCACAGGGGTTTGGCCCCTGACGAGACCTACAAGGTGGGTCCGGAGGGGGCTTCCCCGGGGGGGTGTTTGAACGGCCAGCGCGGCGCAGAGGGCTTCCATGTGCGGCCACCGGTCTTCAGGCTTTTTCTCCAGCATTCGGAGGATGGTCTGGGCCAGCTCCGGAGGACAATCCGGGCGTTTCTCGAGAATGTCGGGCGGCGGCTTTTCCGCGTGGGCCACACAAAGCGGCGCCAGGTCGCCGCTGAAGGGCGGCTCCCCGCACAAGATCTCGTACCCGACCACGCCGAGGGAGTATTGGTCGGAGGCACTCGTTGCCAGGCTGCCCTCTGGGGCCTGCTCGGGATTGAGGATTACGCTTGCCTGTTCCGGGCTGAGATAGGCCGGGGTTCCGAGAACGGATCCGGGCATTGTGAGGGAGGGGGATCGGACCGTCTGATCCATGTCCCGGACCTTCGCAATCCCGAAGTCCGTCAACACCACGTCGCCTTCCCCATCCAGCAGCATGTTGGAGGGTTTCACATCTCGGTGGACTACAGGTTTGGCCTGCCGATGTGCGTAACCCAGTGCGTCCGCTGCCTGGTGAAGCCAGAGCCTGACCGCATCGATGGGGATCGAACCCTCTGCGCCCAGGATCTTCTCCATGGAGCGCCCAGGGTAGTAATCCATGCAAAAGTAGAAGAGATCACCGGCATGTCCGGAGTCATATACCCTGATGATGTGCCGGTGCCGGAGCTTGGCGATGGTCCGGGCTTCCTGCAGAAACCGCTGCACGAAGGTTTCCTGGTCGAGGAGGTACGGATCCATGACCTTGATGGCGATCCGCAACTCCATATTCGGCCAATCGGCCAGGTACACGGCCGCCATTCCTCCACGCCCGATCAGTCCTCGGATGTGGTACCGACCCTCGGTGGCGGATTGGAGTCTTTTCTCGATATCGTCCCAACGAGAGCCACCCCTGTCCGGTACACCGGCTCCCAACGTACTCGGCTGCTCGGCTCCACAGTGGGCGCAGAACCGGTCCCCGACTACGATGTGTTCACCACATTTGATGCAGTGTTGGAGAGTAGGCATCCTGTACCGAGGTTAAGGGTTTCCCTGAAGGATAGGGCCTCCCCTGGTAGTTGGCGAGGGGTTTGGACCTGAATAGGGGGGACTGCCGAGGGGCCCTTCTCCTGGGGAGGTGAGGGTAGTCTCGAGATCCCAGATCGATCGATCGATCTGGCCTCCTCGGAAGGAAACCCGCGAGGCGACCGTGTGCGAGCAGGGGTGCTCCGGGAGACGAAACTGTCCGTCCCCCTCCCGTTCCTGTAGTTTTCCTTTCCAGGTGAGGACCTCCTGGGTTCCTCACACAGCGAGCTTTTCAGGGCATCGGTAGCACCAGAAGGGCTTTTCTCATGAACGATCCCCGGGCCGGAGTGACCCGCCTGTTCCTCCCCACTCTAGAGGTGGAGGGGGCACCGAAGGGGAGATTCCTGGACGCAGTCCGAGAAGCGGCCAAGGGCGAATTCGAGATTCTTGGCGAGCTCGGCCGGCGCACCGATGGCGAAATCGCGTACCTGGCTCGGGACCTGTCCAAGCCAGGGCTGGTGGCTCTCCGGCTCGAGCCCAATGCCGACGACCGGCATGACTACGCCATGACCGTCCTCGAAGAGCTCGACGGATCGCTCCCGGCGACCGGCGGTGGATGCCAGAAGTGCTACGAACCCCTTCGAGGGTGGGGGCGGTACTGTCCCAAGTGCGGGCATGATCTTTCGGGTGTGGATGCCTCAGGAGCGCCTGGATCGGGAGCTCAGGTAGAGGCTCTGGTGAAGAGGCTCACCGGCGGTGAGTGCGACATCCTCGGCGAGATGCGACGCGCCGAGGGAGGGGGCACGGTATACTTCGCCAAGCAGGAAGGTGAAGACACGATTGTCGGCATTCGGCTTCGGAAGGGTGAGGGTACAGATTACGAAGTCGAACGGGCCACCGAGATCAGCTTCCTGCCTGGCGCGGTGAGGCCGCACGAGCCCTCCCGGCCTGGAGATCGGTCCGGTAGCTCGGTGCCACTCTATGCAGCCCCCACGCTGCGTGTCGATTCCTTGGAGGCGTCCCACGACCATTGGGAGGAGGGCAAACCGGAGAGCCGACCCGGACGCGTCCCGAAACTCTCCCGCTCTCTTGTGGTGGCCTTTCTGGTTGTCGTGGTTGTGGTGGTTGTGGTGGTGATCCTGGGTATCGTCTTTGGGGCCCGCCTAGCCCAGTAGTTCCGGGACAGGGGAGACTCCTTCGGCCTTCGATCCCCAGTCTCTCTAACGGGCCCTAACCCCCTCCAAGGCCCCCTGGATAAGCCGATAGGCAGCCTGCCTGGACAGCTCCCCCGGGTCCGCGTCATAGGCCGGTGTGGAGGCGATTCCCAACCCCGCCACCCTCGGGTACTTGAACATCTCGGTGAGGGCAGCCGCCAGCTCCTGGCTGGTGGGTCCGTCCGGAACCGTGAGACTGTGCCCCTGGACCTCACGGGGGTCCAGGACGTCCATGTCGA
>JAUXEE010000139.1 GCA_030618065.1 Gemmatimonadota bacterium | reverse complement strand
GAACCCCCGAAGCCAAGGAGACCTCTCTCTCCTCGGAGATCCCTCCCATAAGGACAGCGATCTTCAAAGTGCTCCCTCTCTCTTTGTGGTGAGCAGGCTAAGGGCCCCCCTTGGTGGCGAGCAGGCTAAGAGTCCCCCTTGGTGAAATGGACCGGGACTTTGGCCCAGACGGAGATCCGCTTCCCACCCCGGCGGGCAGGGCTGTACCGAAGCTGAAGAACGCCCCGGACAGCGGCGGAATCGAAGGCCGGGTAACCGCTGGCCTCGAGTACCTCAACGCTATCCACTCCTCCCCCCTCCGTGACCAGGACTCGGAGCAGGGTCTGGCCTTCCACATCGGCATCCCAGAGGTCGAGGGGATACTCGATGGGGATCTCACCGTAGAGCGGAGTGGGATCTTCCACTTCCCCCCTTTCCCCGCAGCCCATGAGAAGAAGGGAAAGGAGAAGGACCCCGGATAGATGTAGCGCGACTCGAGATAAACCCTGTCCTGATTCCGTATCGATCATTCCTCTCCCTTCCCATTGCCAAGGGCCTGGGCTCTCAAGGCCGCCAGGAGATTCAGGGCTTCCAGCGGCGTCAGACCTTCCACTTCCAACTCCCTCAATCGAGACACCACCGGGTGTTCCGGGGCGAAGAGGGAGAGCTGATCCAGGGGTGGCTCCGACGCCGGCCGGTGCTTCCCTCCCCGGCCCAATCCGTGGCCTCCCCCTGAGTGAGTTCCTTCCAACTCGACCAGCAGCTCACGAGCGCGATTCAGGAGCTCGGTCGGTAGGCCGGCGAGACGGGCGACCTGAATCCCATAGGACCTATCCGCCCCTCCCTCTTCCAGGCGTCGGAGGAAGACGATGTCCTCCCCCACCTCCCGAACCGCCACGTTCAAATTCCGGACCTGGGGAAGGAGATCCCCAAGCTGAGTCAGCTCGTGGTAATGGGTAGCGAAGATCGTTTTGGCCCCCACCCATTCGTGAATGTGTTCCGTCACCGCCCATGCGATGGACACCCCATCGTAGGTGGAGGTTCCCCGACCGATCTCATCCAGGAGGATGAGGCTCCTCTCCGTGGCTCCGTGGATGATGGCCGCCGTCTCGTTCATCTCCACCATGAAGGTCGATTGGCCCCGGGCCAGGGAGTCCGAAGCGCCCACCCGTGTGAAGATCCGATCGCAGATGGGGAGGCGGGCGGAGGAGGCCGGCACAAAAGCCCCCATCTGGGCCAGAAGCTGAATGAGGCCGACTTGCCGCAGGACCGTGCTTTTCCCCGCCATGTTGGGACCGGTGAGGATGATGATCCGCCCCTCCTCGTCCAGCCGGAGATCGTTCGGAATGAACTCCTCGGCCGGCATCATGGTCTCCACCACGGGGTGGCGGCCCTCCCGGATATCCACCTCGAACCCGGTGTGCACTTCGGGTCGAGCGTAGCCACGGTCTCGGGCCACCTCGGCCAAGGTAGCCAGAACGTCCAGCTTTGCCAGGCGCCCCGCCGTGTCCTGGATGCGACGGACCTCCAAAGCCACCTCTCCACGAACTCGCCCGAAGATCTCCGTTTCAAGGCTCTGGATCCGGTCCTCGGCCCCGAAGACCTTCTCCTCCCACTCCTTCAGCTCCGGAGTGAAGAAACGCTCGGCGTTGGCCAGGGTCTGCTTCCGAACGTACTCCTCCGGCACCCTCTCCAGCTTCGCCCTGGTGATTTCCAGATAGTATCCGAAGACCTTGTTGAATCCCACCTTGAGAGACGCGATACCGGTCCTTTCCCGCTCCCGGGCCTGAAGGCTGGCAATGAAGTCTCGCGCGCCGTCCCGGACGGTCCGGAGCTCGTCCAGCTCTGGGTCGTAGCCCTCCCGAATCACACCCCCGTCCTGGAGGGTGGGTGGGGTTTCCTGGGAGATGCTGGCCTCCAGAAGCTCCCGGAGGTCGGCCAGGACGTCCATTTCTCCGGTCAGGGAGGAAAGAAGCTGAGATGTGGCGCCGGCCCCCACCTCCTGGAGCGCCGGCAGGTGGGCTAGAGATCGAGCCAATCCCAGAAGGTCCCTGGGGCCGACTCTCCCGGTCCCCACCTTCCCGGCCAGCCGTTCCAGGTCGAAGATGCCCCGAAACGCCTCCCGGAGTTCCCTGCGTAAGGCTCCATCGGTGAGAAGTTCTTCTACGGCCTCCTGCCTCTCCCAGATCTCCGAAGCCTCTATCAGAGGTCGAAGGACCCATTTTCGGAGCAACCTTCCACCCATGGCGGTGACGGTGTCGTCCAGGACGTCCAGGAGGGTGCCGCCCTCACCGGTTCGGATGGATTCCACCAATTCCAGATTCCGCCGGGTCATGTCGTCCAGGAGCATGGCCATTCCGGAACGGTGGATCCGGGGCGGCCGAAGATGCTCGGCGCCCCCTGGGCGGATTTCCCGGATGTAGGCCAGGAGGGCACCGGTCGCCTGAACGAGAGGTCCGTCATCAGGCTGGAACCCGAACCCCTCCAGGGAATGAACCTTATAGGCTCGCTCCATTTCTTCACGGGCGAGCTGCTCGTCGAAAAGCCAATCGTCCCGAATGGTGAAGGGGAAGGTGGAAGGAGCTCCGCTGGAGGCGGCCTGGAGCTCCTCGGCGACGCTTCGGGCCACCAGGAGCTCGGAGGGCTCCAACCGCCCCAACTCGGACTCCACCTCCGAGGGATCTACACCCTGTGCCTCCACCTCCCCTGTGGAGAGATCCATGGACGCCATCCCCCACCGACCCTCCCCTCCCTTCGCCAGGGAGACCAAGTGGTTGTTTCGCTTGGCCTGGAGAAGGCTCTCCTCGACGATGGTCCCCGGAGTGATGGTCTCCACCACCTCCCGCTTTACGATCCCCTTGGCCAGAGCCGGGTCTTCGACCTGTTCGCAAATCGCCACTCGGCGGCCCTGCTTCACCAGCCGGGCCAGGTACTCATCCAGGGCTTTCACCGGGATCCCCGCCAGGGGCACCCGGGCAGCGGCGCCATTGTTTCGGGAGGTGAGGGTCAGGCCGAGGAGACGGGACCCCTCCTCCGCATCCCCGAAGAAGAGCTCGTAGAAATCTCCTACCCGGAAAAAGACCAGGGCATCGCGGTGACGGGATTTCACTTCCCGCCACTGCTGCATGAGAGGGGTGTCTTCAATCATTGTGACAACGATACCGGCGCCCCGAACCAGGATCAACCGAGGTGCCGAGGTGAAGGCCTTCCTGTACAATGCAGCAAGCCTATTTCTTCGATCCCGGAAGTACTCATGAGACCAGGAACCATCCCGCGAACCCTCGCCACTCTCCTCCTCTTTGGCCTGGCCGGGGTTCCGGCCTCGGCAGGGGCACAGGTCGAGGGAGCTACTTCTCCAAAAGCGGACCCCGCCGACGTGGAGTCGGTGGACGCCATCATGGCAGCAGTCTACGACGTCATCTCCGGACCCGCGGGACAGGCCCGGGATTGGGATCGGTGGCGGTCCCTCTTCATTCCCGAGGCTCGACTGATCGCCGCGAGTCAGAACCCGGATGGAGGCGTCCGGTATCGGGCCATGACCCCCGAAGAGTATGTCCAGAGCTCCGGTCCGTTCCTGGAAGAAACGGGTTTTTTCGAGGAGGAGATCGGCCGAACCCAGGAAGAGTTCGGACCCGTGGTGCACTTGTTCAGCGCCTACCAGTCCAAACGAACCCTCGACGACCCGGAGCCCTTTGCCCGAGGAATCAACTCCTTCCAGCTCTTTCACGACGGGAGCCGGTGGTGGGTGGTGACCATCTACTGGACTTCGGAACGACCCGATCTCCCCATCCCTCAGCGGTACGTCACAGGGGGAGCCGGGCGATAGAAGCCTGACCGGGGGAGGCCGGGCGCCAGAAGCGGGCTGCCGCCCCTCTATTCGATGAAGATGGTCTCCTCGGCTGACACGAAGAGTACGTCTTGAAGGACCGGGTGTCGGAGAAGGAGATCCTTTCCCTTCTCCCGCAATCTGGCCTCGGTGAAGCCGAGAATGACCAGATCCGCCCCGTAGGAGCGCCTTTCCACCAGGGCGGCGAAGTCCACTCGGTCGTCAGTGGGAATGATCTGGAGGTTCTTGGAGGCGATGGGAAGCCGACCTTCCGAGATCATCTTGTTCAGCCGCTCCGTCTGCTCCTCCACTTCCTGATGCGGGAACGCCGCGAAGATGTGAATCTCCGCCCCCTTCCAGTCCGGATGGCCCAGGAGAATGTAGGAAAGGAGAATCATCAGGTTGGCATTCCGATAGTCATTCCAGGTGAGCCAAAGGTGGATGTTCTTCCGGTTCCCGAAGAAGTGATCCGAGTGGCGCAGAACCAGCCTGTTCATTCGAGGAGCCGAGGCCAAGAGACATCCACCCATGACCTCCTCCAACACTTCCGGGGGATCGTGGACGGAGAACTCGAAGAGAATGGTGTTGTTCTCCATCCCCGAGACCCCCGGCACCTGTAGACTCTGGGCCAGAGCCGAGGCCATGGAAGGACTGATGATGGTGTCCACGTAGATGGCCGAGTCCGTCTCTTCGATACCGTCGATGAGGCGGTCCTGCACGTCCTGGCCCTCCAGGAAGGTGTCTCTGGTCAGCATTCCTTTGATGAAATGCAGGTAGGTGCCAAACCCATACCGATGGCAAAGCCAGGAGAGCATGGTTTGGGGGGAGAACCGGTCGAAGGTCCGGGGCGTAATCATGATGACGCTCGGGCGCCAATCCCGAGGGGGAGTCTTCTGCAACCGGATCTGCAGGTACCGGGTCAACTGGGTCATCACCCCGTGGAGGATGGCCGAGAGATCATCCACCTCATCCTTCCGAGTGGCCCTGATTCCTCTATAGAGAAGGGCCATGAGGACGATGGAGATGACCGCATATACCGGGTCCATCTGAAACATCAGAAGGAGACAGAGGATCGCTCCCCAGAAACTCAGATACCATTTGGACCGGAAGCTTGGCCGGTAGGAGGGCCGGGCCGCGAAGTGTTCCAGGAAAGAAATGGCGCAGAGAGCGCCGTAGGTCACCATGAAGAACATGGAGACGATCCGGGCCACCATGTCCACGTTCCCGAAGGCTACGGTGACGATGGCGATGACCGCCGTCACCAGCGTCGCGTTTCTGGGCTCGTTTCTCTGCCCTCTGCCCTCCGCCAGAACAGGATTGACACCCTTCACGGGAAAGAGACCGTCGCCACCCAAGGCTTGGAGGGTCCGAGGAGCGACCAGGATGGAGCCGATGGCCGAGGAAAGAGTCGCAGCCGCCAGGCCAATGGGGATGATGGGTCCCCAAAGGGCGATTCTCGACATAACCAGCTGGTCCGAGGCGAGGAGCTCCGGCGACGCCGAGAGGGCCATTTTCACCACAACGGCCACGTAGACGACCATTCCGATGCCGGTGGCCGACAGGACCCCGAGGGGAATGGAGCGGCGAGGGTTGGCCAGATCCCCTGAGAGCCCCACCCCGGCAGTCATACCCGTGAAAGCCGGGAATACGATGGCAAAAACCAGAAAGAAGGCATCGGGGTCTTCCAGACCGCTGAAAAGGCTTACCGACTCCAGGGCACTGCCCTCTACCGAAGATCCGAGGAAGAAGAAGAGGAGGGAGATGACGAGGATCCCCACCACGACCCACAGAGCCCGGACCCCCAGGTTGGCGCCCCGGGATACCACCAACGCCGCCAACCCTATGACGGCCGGCAGAGATATCATTCGAGGGTCCCACCCCATGCCGGTAGCCTCCTGGAACCACTGTCCCAGCGGGGAGAAGGCCTCGGCGAAGGCGATCATGTAGAAGGCCACGGAAATGGCCTGGGAAAGGTAGAGGGAAATCCCGATGGCTCCCCCGATGGTGGTGCCGAAAGAGCGGGAAATGATGAAGTACTCCCCACCCCCTTCCACCTTGCGATTGGTGGCGATCTCGGCGATAGCCAGGGCCGTAGGCACCGTGATCATGTGGCCAAGGAGGATAATGAGAAGGGCTCCCATCAGACCCGCATGCCCCACCGCATAGCCGAAGCGGAGGAACATGACGGCGCCCAGGATGGTGCTGATGCTGGCGAGGAACACCGGGCTCGTTCCGAAGCCGTGTCCTCGCACCTGATCGGGATGGGGGGTGGTTCCTGCCACGGCGCCTTCCAGGATCATGGAGCT
>JAUXEE010000144.1 GCA_030618065.1 Gemmatimonadota bacterium | reverse complement strand
TTCGAGTACGGGCGGGAGCTGGGGCGAGACGAATTGGTGGACCGGCAGGAAGAACTCTCCCTCATCGACGCCGTCATCCGGAACCGTGGGAGACTATTTCTTATCGGCCCTCGACGCTTTGGAAAGACCTCTCTGCTCAGTGCTGCCGGTGAGGAGGCGAGGGAGCGAGGCGTGATCGTCCTTCGGTTCGATGCGGAAAAGTACGAAACCCTGGAGGTACTCTCCCGCGCTATTCTCACGGCGGGTGCCCGGGCCCTTCGGACACCAATTGAAAAAGCAGCGGTTCTTCTCCGCTCCGTGGCAGCTTCCCTTCGGCCCCGAATCGAGCTTGGGCCTGACGGATCGATCACCATAGCCCTTGGTGTTGAAGCTGCCAGCCACGGGGAGGTTCCTCTTCTCACCGACGCCCTCGATGCCATTGATGGTCTTGCCGCACGAATCGACGATGATGTCGTCGTCATCCTCGATGAGATCCAGCAGATCGTGCTGGAGCATGGGGAGGCGGCTGAGCGGCAACTCCGGGCCACCATTCAACGGCACAGGCATGTAGGATACATCTTCGCCGGTTCAGCTACGCGCCTGTTGACGACCATGACTGAGGATGCGGGTCGTCCCTTTTATCGCCTCGGCGAGCGCCTATTTCTCAGCGAAGTGCCGAGAAGCGATTTTCTGAGGTTCCTCCGAAACGCCTTCGCTGACTCGGGCTTCAAAACGGTCACGGGTGGCTGCGAGGCGATCATGGAGATGGCCGAGGAGGTGCCGTACAACGTGCAGCGGCTGGCCCACGAGGTGTGGGAGATGCTCAGAGCAGGCACGGTGGAGAGTTTGGACCGGGGTGCGGTGGCCGAGGCCCGCCGCCGGATTGTCAAGAGGGAGGATCCCGCGTACACCCAGACCTGGTCGGTCCTCACCAGGAACCAGAAGAAGGCTCTGAAGGCGACGCTGGAGTCCGACGGTCGGGAACTCCAATCTGGTGAGGTCGCACGAAGAACCGGGGTTTCCCCTTCCAGCATGCAGACGGCGTTGAAAGCCTTGGAGGAGCGCCACCTCCTTCGCCAGGAAAGTCGCCATGGGGATGTGCGCTACCGCCTAGTCGATCCTTTCCTGGGAGCTTGGCTGGAGGAGGTTCAACGGGGAGTGTTCTGATTCCTCTTGCCCCCCTCGCTTCATCCCCTAGGTTGCTTAACTCGGTTGAGGGCCTGGCCGACACGGAACGGATCTGGCCCGGTTAACGCACAAGGAGTGGGGCATGGAGATCAAAGGGTACTTCGTCTCGGACATTCCTCGGAGGGCCTTCCTGGAGAAGACCATCAAGGGTGGCTTGGTCGTGGCGGCCGGTCCGTCCCTGATGGGCCTTCTGGAGGGATGCGCCGGCCCGGAGATGGCCAGCGCCAAGGTCCAGATCGATCCGCACATTCTGGACGCCACCATTCAAGCGGCTCTGGCTCAGGGCGGGGATTTCGCCGACGTCTACGTCGAGAATCGGATATCCCGCTCCATCGTCATGGAGGAGTCCCGGTTCAAGAGCGCCGAATTCGGTGTGAGCCAGGGAGCCGGTGTGAGGGTTATCGCCGGAGACAAGACGGGATACGCCTACACCGAGGAGATCACCGAGGAGGCTCTTCTGAAGGCTGCAGAGGTGGCTTCCTATATCGCACGGGGCGCGTCCATGAGCGAACCGGTGTCCATCGGGACACCGACCCAACGCCAGACCTTCGGCTCCGTTCAGCTTCCCCTGGAAGACATCGCCGATGCCCGGCGCTTGGAGATCCTGGAGCGGGCCAACCAAGCGGCGCTGGACTACGATCCCCGCATCGTCATGGCCAGCATCAATTACAACGATGAGGTTCGGGGCCGGGTCATCGCCACAAGTGAGGGGGTGTACCTGAGCGACGAGCAGCCCCTCCTCTTCTTCATCGTACAAACCCTGGGCGTGGGGAACGACGCCCGCCATATGGGCCGGGAACGACTGAGCCGCCACAGCGGGTTCGAGATGTTCGACGAAGTTTCGCCCGAGGAAGTGGCCCGGACCTGCGCCCGGGAATCCATCGCCATGCTGGAGGCTGAAGATGCGCCAGCCGGCCGGATGGACGTGGTGATGCAAAACGGCTGGGGGGGAGTTTTGGTCCACGAGGCTGTGGGGCACCCTTTGGAGGGCGACAACATCGCCCGGGAGATTGGGGCCTTCACAGGAAAGATGGGTCAAAAGGTGGCCAGCGACGTCTTCACCATGGTAGACGA
Source organism: Gemmatimonadota bacterium (assembly GCA_030618065.1). Classification (GTDB taxonomy): domain Bacteria; phylum Gemmatimonadota; class Gemmatimonadetes; order Longimicrobiales; family Gaopeijiaceae; genus JABDNZ01. The sequence goes on along the minus strand of JAUXEE010000144.1, from coordinate 3,742 downwards.
CGGCTCCATCCCCAACATGCGGGGCACCATCAACTGGGACGACGAGGGGACCCAGGCCAGGCGGAATGTCCTCATCGAGAAGGGGGTCCTCAGGGCCTATATGACCGACATCCTTTCGGCGAAGCAGCTGGGATTGGAGCGGACGGGGAACGGCCGACGCGAGAGCTTCCGGTATTTCCCCATCCCCCGCATGACCAACACCTTCATCGACCAGGGCGACTCGGAGCCCGCTGACATCGTGGCCTCCACGGAGTCCGGCCTCTACGTCCAGAGCCTCAGCGGCGGAAGCGTCAACCCCATCACGGGTGAGTTCAACTTCACCTGCCGGGAAGCCTACCTCATCGAGAACGGACAGAAGACCACCCCGGTGAAGGGAGCCACCTTGGTGGGGAACTCCATCGACGTGGTGTCCAGCGTGGATGCGGTGGGCAACGACCTGGCATTCGGCCCCGGTATCTGTGGAAAAGGTCAGGCCGCGGAGGTTTCTGCAGGTCAGCCCACGGTGAGGATCCGGGGCATCAACGTCGGTGGAAGCAGAGCCTAAGGGCGGAACGCGTTTACGTCAGGGAGAAATTGTCATGCAGTATGAAAACCTACCGCAAGAGTTGGTTGACCGCTGCTTGAGCAGGGGTGCCGATTCCGCCGAAGTCCTTCTGGAAACGGGACGTCAGCTCAGCATCGAGGTCCGAAACGGAACCATGGAAACCATCCAGGAGTCTACCTCCCATGGGGTGGGTTTCCGGGTGTTCAAAGAGGGGAAGATGGGGTTCGCCCACTCGAACGACCTCTCCGATGCTTCGGTGAATCAGGCCATTTACAGCGCCGTGGAGTTCGCCCAGCACATGACGGCCGATGAGCATAACATCCTGCCCACAGATCCTGGGGTCACCGAGGTGGAAGGCCTTTTCGATCCCGACCTGGGCAGCGTGTCCATGGACGCCAAGATCGCCATGATCACCGAGTTGGAACGGCTCGCCATGGCCGACCCCCGCATCACCGTGAGCAACGGAGCCGGGTATGGGGAAGGGGAGGGATCGGTGTACCTGGCCAACTCCAATGGGCTAGCCAAGAGTTACTGGTCCAGCGCGTGCAACTTCGGCGTCAGCGTGGTGGCCGAGAAAGGTGAGCAGAAGTCGTCGGGTGGTGAGTACTGCTCCCGCCGCTTCTTCTCCGACCTGGTTTCGGCCGAAGAGATCGCAGAAAAAGCGGCCCGAAGCGCCTACGAGATGCTGGATCCCCAGATGGTGAGAACCCAGCGGGCGCCCGTGGTTTTCGATCCCGATGTGGCCAGATCGTTGTTGGGCGGTATCCTTGGCGCCATCAACGGGGAGCGTGTACTGCAGGGAGCGAGCTTCCTGGCGGACATGGTGGGGGAGAAGATCACCTCCGATCTGCTGACCATCGTGGACGACGGCACCCGGGCCAAGGGTCTGGCCAGCAGCCCCTTCGATGGGGAGGGAGTGCCCACCCAACGTCGCACCATCATCGACAGGGGCGTCCTCCAAGGGTTCATGTACAACACCATGGTGGCTTCACGGGCCGGCGTGCAGAGCACCGGCAATGCCTCCCGGGGCGGCTTCTCCAGCCTTCCGGGAATCGGCCCCCACGCCTTCTATGTGGAGGCTGGGGAGACAGAGCCGGAGGAGATCATCCGGTCCACGCCGAACGGGCTGTACCTGAAGGGTGTCACGGGCTACGGGATCAACCCCGTGAGCGGAAACTTCAGCGGTGGCGCCCAGGGGTTCTGGATCCAGAACGGAAGGTTGGCCTTCCCCGTCATGGGTCTCACCATCGCGGCTTCCGCCGAGGAGATGCTGAACGGTATCGACCTTCTGGGGAACGATCTGGATCTGAATCGGACCATGACCGCCCCAACTTTCCGGATCAGGGAGATGCAGATCGGGGGAGCGTAGGGGAGAAACCGCTAGGCGTGGGCCTCTACCTTCATTTCAGGGCCCAGAGCCGGCCAGGGCATGAGGACGGGTCGAGTTCCCGTGGGTTCATGAACGTCCACGGTGATGCCACCCGTCTTCTGCATGTTGGGGATCCAGTCGGCCGTCTCCAAGAGTGAGATCACCTCCCCGACCCTCGTGTTCCGGATGGCGTCGGGGGAGAGAACCAGCCAGTATTGCTTTCCCTTTTCCCGGAACCGAATGCGATAAGGGTCCGGAGTGATATCCGGTGCGCTTCCTCTCAGCTTCACCTCTGGCCACCCCTCGACAAGCTGTTCTTTGACCCAGTCGAGTAACTCGAGGGTCCAGAGAATCATCGAAGCTGTCATGTCGCACTCCTTGCGCTCGCACTGTGCATGTCACAATGTGACACTAACCGTAGCGTGGAGGAGGGGAGAGTGCAACTGGTCCTGGTCAGGGAGCCGCCATGGTTCGTCGATCCCACATCGACCTGAAGGCCGTCCGGAGAAAGGTCGATCTGAGTCAATCCGAGTTCGCTGACATGATCGGCGCCTCGCTGCGGACGGTTCAGAGCTGCGAACAGGGCTGGCGGAATCCAAGCCCGGCGGTGGAAAAGGCAGCCCTCCTTCTCCTTATGGCTCATCGGCATGGCGCCGCCTTCAGCGCCCACTCTTGTTGGGACTCCGTCCAATGTTCGGAGGGAGAGCGTGAGGGGTGCCTGGTCTACAAGACGAGGCAGGGACACCTCTGCTGGTTGTTGTCGGGGCATATTTGCAAGGGAATCCACCTGCATTCGTGGGAGGACAAGAAAAAGCTCTGTGGCGAGTGCGAGTACTTCCGCGAGCTCCTGCCCGAGGGCTTCCCGACCCTGTAACTTGGGAATTCCCATCCAACCCAGGGAACCAGGGAACCAGGGAGATTCCTCCGATGCCCTACCGTCTCTCCAAGACCCGCTTCATCGCCGGCCTCCAGTGTCACAAATACCTCTGGTGGCGGGTGCGCGAGCCCCAAGCTCCCGAGTTGACGCCCGATCCCTCGACTCAGCTTCTCTTCGATCAGGGCACGGAGGTGGGACAGAGGGCTTGCCAGGAGTTTCCCGGCGGAGTCCTTATCGATCTTCCCCATTGGGAGGACGGGGCCAGGGTCCGGGCGACGCGGGATGCGATGGAATCGGGGGCACCGGCGGTGTACGAGGCCACCTTCGTGGAGGACGAGCTCTTCGTGGCGGTGGATATTCTGGCCCGGGGCGATTCCGGTGGCTGGCGCCTCATCGAAGTGAAATCCAGCCTGAAGCTGAAGGACGTGCATCTTCCGGACGCAGCGGTCCAGGCCTGGGTCCTGCGTAAGGCCGGGATCCCGGTGGAGGCGGTGGAGGTCATGCACCTGAACCGGGAGTGCGTGTATCCCCATCTCGAAAATCTCTTCCTCCGGGAGGATGTGACGGAGCAGGTCCTGGATTGGCTTCCGAGGGTCCCGGCCATTGTGGCCGCTCAAAAGGAAGTTCTGGATGGCCCTCTCCCTTTCATCGAGGTAGGGCCTCACTGCAAGTCCCCCTATGTCTGCCCTTTCTGGGATCGATGCTGGCCAGAGCCGCCGAAGCATGGCCTTCATTCCCTCTATTATGGAGGGAAAAAGCGGGATCAATTGGCGCAGATGGGGGTGGAGACGCTGGCCCAGATCCCTGACGATTTTCCTCTGAGTGCCATCCAGGGACGGCAGCGTCGAGCTGTGAGGAGTGGGGAGATGGTGGTGGAGGGCGATCTGGCCGGGGCGTTGGCGGCCATGTTTGGACCGACTCCCGTCGCCTTTCTCGACTTCGAGACGGTGAA
>JAUXEE010000225.1 GCA_030618065.1 Gemmatimonadota bacterium | reverse complement strand
CTGAGCTTGGGCTTCGGCCTGAGATCGGCTCAGAGCCTGGGGTGGAGTATCGAGGTCCACTTCTTCTTGGGCCAACGCCGTCTCCTGGGTACCTCCGGGATCACAGATTTGACAATAGACGGTAACCTAGTGGAGTGATCCTCGGGAGTGCCACTTGAGGGACCCCTCGACCCCCGAGTAAGTTACCTTCCAAGTCCCGCCTTTCCTCCCGGAGAAGCCATGTCCAAGCGCTCTGTTTTTTCCGCCATCGTCCTCGCTCTTGTCCTGGGCTTCGTGTCCAGCCTCCACGCTCAGATGGAGCCCACCACTCGTCGAGGTCCCGACGAGGGAGCCGGCCCCTTCGAACGCCTCATCATCCGAGGCGTCATGATGATCGATGGGACCGGAGCCCCGCCACGGGGTCCCGTGGACATCGTCATCGAGAACGACCGCATCGTCTCCGTTCACTCCGTGGGGTTCCCCGGAGTCCCCATCTCGGACCGGAGCCGACCCCAGGGCGCCACCTATGAGGTAGATGCCCACGGCATGTACGTGTTGCCCGGATTCGTGGACATGCACGTCCACACGGGAGGTGTACCCAAGGCCCCCCAGGCCGAATACATCTACAAGCTCTGGCTGGCCCACGGCGTGACCACGGTTCGCGGAGTGCCCTTCGGCGGATTCGAGTGGTCCTTGGGCGAGAAGGCACTGTCGGAACGGAATGAGATCGTAGCTCCAAGGATGTTCACCTTTCATCGTGCCGGGACCGGACAGGGCTGGGAGGGTGGAGCCGTCACGGATGCCGAGTCCGCAAGGGAATGGGTCCGATGGCTGGCCAACGTCGAGGTGGACGGGGTGAAGGTGGACGGCATCAAGTTGGGTGCCCACGATCCCGAGATCATGGCCGCCCTCATCGACGAAGGACATAAGCACGGCCTGGGTTCCGTGGCTCACCTGGACCAGATGGGTGTGGTGCGGATGACCGCCCTGGACGCCGCCCGTCTGGGCATGGACATGATGACCCACTACTACGGCCTCATGGAATCCATGCTCACCGACTACAGCATCCAGAACTGGCCCACAGACTACAACTACAACAACGAGCAGCACCGCTTCGGAAAGGTGGCCCATCTCTGGTACCAGTCGGCGGAGCCGGGAAGCGACCGGTGGAACGCCCTCATCAAGGAGTTCCTAGAGCTGGACTTCGGTCTCGATCCCACCATGACCATTTACGAGGCCAGCCGGGACCTGAAACGCGCCATGAACGCCGAGTGGCACGATGACTACACACTGCCATCCCTCTGGGACTACTACACCCCCAGCCGCAGGGCCCACGGCTCCTACTGGTTCTACTGGACCAGCGAGGACGAGTACCACTGGAAGAAGTTCTACCAGAAGTGGATGCACTTCCTGAACGACTACAAGAACGCTGGTGGTATCGTCACGGTAGGTACCGACTCGGGCTTCATCTACAGCACCTTCGGCTTCGAGTACGTCCGGGAGCTGGAGCTTCTGCGCGAGGCAGGATTCAGCCCCCCGGAAATCTTCCGGTCGGCCACCATGTTCGGGGCCATGGAGCTCTTCGAGCCCAAGGGCGAGCCCATCGACTTCGGAATCATCCGGCCCGGGCTCAAGGCCGACCTGGTGGTGGTGGCGGAAAACCCTCTCCAGAACCTGAAGGTCCTCTACGGAACCGGAGCCGTTCGCCTCGACGACGAGACCGGGGACGTGGGACGAACAGAGGGAATCATGTTTACCATCAAGGACGGGATCGTCTACGACGCGCAGCAACTGCTGGCGGACGTACGACGGATGGTTCGAGAGGCGAAACAGAACGGAGGGGAATGACCGGGAGAAACCAACATCCTTGATGTTTTGGCACCTCATTGAAGAGATTGCAGCGGTGCGGCGTACTTCTACTAGCGAGTCAGAACTGGAGCCGATTTGGGACCGGAGGTCGAGCGAGAGCTCATTCGGAAATGCAAGGCCGGTGATTCCCGGTTTTACGAGCCCTTGGTTAGGGCGTATGAACAGCCTGGCCTTCGGCTCGCCCTGGGCATGTTGGGGAACCTGGAAGACGCCAAGGATGCTCTCCAGAACGCTTTTGTCAAAAGCTTCGAGGCCATGGCCCGGTTCGACTTGCGACGGCCTTTCGGCCCCTGGTTTTTTCAGATCCTCCGGAACCAATGTCGAGACCAGCTCCGGAGTAGGAAGGCGCGCTTTCGGTTGGAGGCATTAGACGAACGCCTGGAGCTACGGCCGGCTGACCCGGAAACCGGACCCATAAGGCTGCGGGAGCGAGCCAAAGCCCGGGAGATCATTTGGGAAGCGTTGGAGCGAATCGGTGATGAGCACAGGGAGATTCTCATCCTCAAAGAGCTCCAAGGTTTCCGATACGGAGAGATCGCCGCGATTCTCGAGATCCCGGAAGGGACCGTGGCCAGTCGCCTCTACCACGCCAGGCGGGCGTTGAAAGAGGCTCTGGAAGAGATCGGGGCTGTATACCCGTGAGGGAAGATCTGTGTCGAAACGGGTGAGTCACGAAGAACTCATGCGCTACCTCGATGGTGAGGTAGGACAAGAGGAACGCAGCCGCATTGAAGCTTCGGTGGAATCCTCCACGGAGCTTCGGCGGGAACTAGCGGTATTCAAAGCCATGAAAGACGACCTCCAGACCTTGAAGCTGAACGACGGAGGACCGCACAACTCCGTCTGGTACGCGGTCAACCGGCACGTTGCCCGACCCTTTGGGTGGGTCCTACTCATCGTAGGCACGCTGGTTTGGGCGGCGTACGGTGTGTATGTGTACTTCACCTCTCCCACCTTCCTCTGGCAGAAGTTGGCCACAGCGGCAGTCGGTATCGGGATCCTCCTTCTCTTTGCCAGTGTGATTGGGGAACGTTACCGGGTTTGGCTCACAGACCCCTACCGGGACATCCAGCAATGATCGTCGCCACGACGCATGACCTTCCAGGATTTCAGGTGGTCAAGGTCCACGGGTTGGTTCGTGGAAATACCATCCGAGCTCGTCACATGGGAAAAGACATCGTAGCCATTCTTCGGAACATGGCCGGGGGTGAGATCACGGAATACACCAAAATGTTGGCCGAGGCGCGGGAGCAAGCCATCGACCGGATGCTGGAAGAAGCCGAGGCGTTGGGGGCCAACGCGGTTCTGGGTGTCCGGTTCCAGACATCCATGATCCAGTCTGGAGCTGCCGAGATGCTCTGCTACGGGACGGGCGTTACCGTCGAGCCAGCCTAAACAGGGTTCCTGCTAGAAAAATATGCCCCGGCCCCCCCGGTTTGGGGATGTTCATTGGACGACATCTTTCTTCTTCAGTCCGACCAAAGGGCGGCCGCCGCCCTGATGGGAGCCCTCGACCCTCCCCATCGGGTCAGGTCGGTAGGGGATTTCATGGAGCTCGAGGGACTCCTCCTGAGGGGGAAGCCCCAAGCCTGCGTCCTGGACGTGTTCGACTCTCCTCCCTCCATCCCCCTCACCTCCCTTCGCCGGCTTCGTCGCAGGCACCCCACCGTGGCCCTGGTCGTCGCTTCCGATTTCGGCGGCAGGGAAATGGATCTCTATCACCTGGGTCGGTTGAGCGTGGATGGCGTGATCCGGATGGAAGACGGGCCCTCCTCCAGGGACATTCTGGCCGTAGTGGACGGGGCCATCGCGGCTTCTCTGGCCACGATGGTGGTCCTGGGCGCCGCCAGGGATCTTCCGCCCCTGGCTCAGGAGGCCATTCGCTGGGCTATTGAACATGCGGAGACGAAACCCCAGGTTTCTGGGTTGGCCGCAGCTTTGGCCATGAGTCCCAGGGCGCTCCTCCGGGAGATGAAGGTCCTGAATCTGGTACCCCCCCGTGTCCTTCTCCTCTGGGGCCGGTTGATAAGGGCCAGCCATCTCCTGGAACGATCCTCAGAAACGGTGGAGAGCGTCGCTTTCCACCTGGGTTATGCCACCGGGGGCGCCCTCGGGAAGGCACTGAAGAGGCATGTCGGCTGCAGTCCCACTCATCTTCTTCAACGAGGCGGATTGGCCTGGACCCTGGATGTGTTCCAGCGGCGGGGCCTTCGTGAGGAGAGGAAACCGTAGGAGCAGTGGACCTAACCAGGGAGCTCGAGGTGGAGGAACACCGAAGCCAGAAAAGGGGCTCGCCAAGGGGGCGGGCCATCCTTCATTCCGTCATTCTCACGGCTCTCGCCCTTTCAGGAGGTTGCGCCAGCTTCCCGAGGGGAAGTGGTGGGATCCTCCAGGAGGAGATAGACGAAATCATCTCCGCCCCTCCCCTGGACCAGGTGAACTGGGGCATCCGGATCGTCGACCCGGAGCGGGGCCAGATCCTCTACAACCGCCACGCACACCTCAAGTTCGTTCCCGCCTCCAACATGAAGATCCTATCCACGGCCACGGCCCTCTCCGTCCTGGGTCCGGACTACCGTTATCAGACTGATCTCTATGGGGTAGGTTCGTTTGAAGAGGGAGGGAGGGTGCTTCAGGGG
>JAUXEE010000046.1 GCA_030618065.1 Gemmatimonadota bacterium | reverse complement strand
TCACCTGGGAATCGTTCCTGAAATAGGGACAGATGCCACCCGAGAGTCCGGCGCCGAGAAAGGAGTCCGAGATCTGGAAGATAAAACAGACCCAACCGGGACAGCCGGTGAAGGTGGGGATTCAAAAAAGTCTCGGACCGGAACCTCACGGTACCGAAATCCCGACTCACCAACCCGAGGGCCGCCTTGAACAGAGTCGTCTTGCCGGATCCGTTCCGGCCCAGGATGGCTGTCACCTGACCCGGACTCGCCCAGACGCTAGCAGATTTCAGGACCGGGTTTCCGTAGAAAGACACCCCGATGGACTCAGCGATGAAAAGGCGTTCCATCCCGGATCAGCCCCCCAAGCCCAGGGCGTGGACAGCAACCGCCGACGTGATTTCCAGCGTGCCCGACACCAGGAGGGAGACGCCCGCGATCATCCGTCTTCCCACGCCCAGATTCCCCAGCAGCAAACGCTCCCGGGCCACCGTGATGTCAAGAACCGCGGTCGCAGCAGCGCCGAGCATGAGGAATAGGGAGACAGGGGGAAGGATGGCGGGCGAGCCGTTGGCCAACCCGACAACCGCACGCAAAACCAACCATACGAGGAAGGTCGTCCGGAAGGTGGCCCAGCAGACCGGCCTTGGAGGGAGACGAATCATCCCCCTTACCTACACGGAAAGAGCAGGACCCACAAGGGAATTCTTGGAGCGTGGAGAACCAGCAGAAGAAAGGCCTTCCCCCCTCCCCTACCCACCTCTACATTCAAGATATGTTCCTTTCAAAAGGATTTGGTGGAGTATGGAGGTAGACACCCTCCCTGTCATCATTCAGGGGGGAATGGGAATAGGAGTCTCCAGCTGGCCGCTGGCCCGGGCCGTTGCGCAGCTCGGCCAGCTCGGTGTGGTCTCCGGGGTAGCACTGGACAACCTCCTCATCCGACGCCTGCAGGATGGTGACGCTGGCGGGGACGTCCGCCGAGCCATGGAGGCTTTTCCATCCCCATCCGTTGCCTCCGAAACCCTCCGACGATTCTTCAAGCCCGAAGGGCGAGCCGAGGGTGAGCCCTATGTTCTGGTGCCCATGTATCGGCAGGTGGTGGACTCCTTCCGTAACCAACTGACCATTCTGGCCAACTTTGTAGAGGTCTGGCTGGCCAAGGAGGGACATGACGGAAAGGTCGGAATCAACTTCCTTTCCAAGATCCAGATGCCCACCCTCCCCTCCCTTTACGGTGCCATGCTCGCCGGCGTGGACTATGTCCTCATGGGTGCGGGGATCCCCCGAGAAATCCCGGGCGCTCTGGACTCTCTCGCGAAGCATGAACCCTCTTCCATCCGTTTCGACGTCCAGGGAGCAGGTGAGGAAGAGGAAGAACGCCTTCACTTCGATCCCCGGGAGTTCTTCGAGGGGCTCCTTCCCCAACTGAAGCGCCCGAAGTTCCTCCCCATCATTGCATCGAACTCCCTCGCCACAATGCTGGCGAGGAAGGCTAACGGCCATGTAGATGGGTTCGTCGTGGAAAGCCCGATTGCCGGGGGCCATAATGCTCCCCCCCGAGGTGAAAAACGGCTCAACGAACTGGGTGAGCCTGTCTACGGCGAAAGGGATACCGTTGACTTGAAGAAGCTGGGGAAGCTCGGATTGCCCTTTTGGTTGGCGGGAGGCACCGGTCACCCAGGGCAGATCGAGGAGGCCCAGAAGGAGGGTGGGGTAGGAATCCAGGTGGGAACCCTCTTCGCGTATTGCCGGGAGTCGGGACTCTTCGAAGGCCTGAAGAGGACCGTCCTGGAGCTGTGCAAAAAGGGGGAGGTGGAGGTGCGGACGGCGGACCGGGCTTCGCCGACGGGGTTCCCCTTCAAGACCGTGGAAGTCGAGAGTTCATTGACGTGCCCTGAAACCTACGAAACTCGAAAGAGAGTCTGCGATCTAGGATACCTCAGGGTCCCATTCCGCATGGCCAACGGGCGAATCGGCTATCGATGCCCTGCGGAGCCGGTCCGGACTTTCCTGGCCAAGGGAGGATCGGAGGAGGAGACCCAGGGCAGAAAGTGCCTCTGCAACGCTCTTCTGGCCAACGTCGGTCACGCCCAGTCCAGGGGGAACGGGATAGAGGAAGCGCCTCTCCTCACAAGCGGCGACGGATTATTGACCCTGAGGGATTTTCTCCAGGGGAGAGATTCCTACTCCGCACGGGACGTCATCGACTACCTCCTGTCCTGACCCCCACCCCCGGTGGCGCCGCCAGGGCCAGGGGGACCCTCTCACTCACTCCCTGCCGAGTCTCCCTCTGACTCTCCCCCGCCCTCCTCGACCATCCTGAGGAAGGGCGCGGGCCTTCGGTGCACCACCAACTCGAAGACGTCCGGGCGGCCGTAGTGCCCAGCTACATCCAATTGCCAGCGGGGCCCCACCAATTCGTCGGGCTGAACCTCCGCGTAGAGGATGGTTTCCTCCTCCTCTGCAGGCCCGGCAATGACCTTCCCATCCGGATTCACGATGACCGAATGGCCAGGATTCAACCACCCATCGATACCTTCAAGATAGCGTTCCTTGAAGGCGAAGCGATCCGGAATGTCGTCCAGATGGAACGGTTGACATGGGGCTATCACAAACGTGCGACTCTCTTTCGCGGTATGCCGCATCGTCGAAAGCCAGGGTTCTCCTCTATCCCAGGTGGGGGCGGCGTGAATCTGCTCACCCCACGCAGATAGGGCATACCGGGCGAGAGGCATGTAATTCTCCCAACAGAGCAACCCCCCCAGTTTTCCGAAGGGAAGCGAATACACCTCCAGGTCGCTGCCGTCTCCCTGGGCCCACACCATCCTCTCCCCCGCCGTGGGGATCAACTTCCTGTGCCGCCCCAGGATCGAACCGTCCGGCCCGAGGTAAAGGAGAGTGTTGTAGAGAGAGGAACCGCTCCCCTCGCTATTCCTCTCGTTCACGCCGATAGCCACCGTCACGCCATGCTCCGCCGCGGCCTCACCCAAACGGGCCGTTTCTTCCCCCGGAATTGAAATGGAGTTGGCATGAAGCTCGGAATAGAGCTCCCGGAGGGGGTGGGTGTGACCTGAGGGAATGAACCAAACCCAAACGGGGTAAGCCGGGAGGAAGGCCTCCGGAAAAACCGCCAGGTGGGTACCGTTTTTTCCAGCATCTCGGATGAGAGCGCAGGCCTTATCGACCGAAGCGTTCAGGTCGAGAAACTCTGGGCAAGCTTGAATCGCCGCGATCTTGAAGGGCTCGGTGTTCGCCAAGGTGGATTCCTTACCTCAGGGGCATGACTCACCTATCCTGGCTTCCCTACGGTGGGCGACTCTGGACTCAGGCCGCATAATACAATACCGCGAAAAAGTGGAAGGTCGTGCCTGTCAGCACGAACAGATGCCAGATGAAATGAGCATATCGAAGTTTGGGGGCCAGGTAAAACACGACCCCAAGGGTATAAGCGAGTCCCCCAAAAACCAGGAGGGCGATTCCCCACCCGGGCACGTTCTGCCAAAGGGGTCGAATGGCAATCAGGACCATCCACCCCATGGCCACGTACATAGCGGACGAAACTCTTGGGTAACGAGGTCCGGCAATCAGTTTCAGTAGGATCCCCACAACCGCGATCCCCCAGATCACTCCAAAGAGCGACCAACCCCAGGCACCTCCCAAAGCGCCGAGGGTGAAAGGGGTGTAGGTGCCGGCGATAAGCAGGTAGATCGCACTGTGGTCCAACCTACGGAGGAGAAGCTTAGCTCGCCCCTGGGGAGCCGCGTGATAGAGGGTCGAGGTCAGATAGAGCAGAGCCATGGCCGAACCAAAGATGGCGCCCCCCACGATGGCTCCGACGTCACCCCGGTTGACAGCGCTGACAATGAGGATGGGGATTGCCGCCAAGGCCCCGACAAAGCCAAAACCGTGGCTCACGCTATTAGCGATTTCTTCCCCTCGGCTTTGAATAACCGTGGCCACTCTTCTCTCTCCAACACCCATGCCGGGCATACCAAAGCGAACGGGCCACACCGAAGATTCGGTGCGGCCCGCTTACTGCCTCAAGCCTTGAAGGCTACGACGACAGCTGGACTACGTTCTCCGCCGCCGGGCCTTTTGTGCCCTCAACGATGTCGAACTCGACCTCAGCGCCCTCTTGGAGAGTCTTGAAGCCCTCCGCCTGGATGGCGGAATGGTGAACGAAGCAATCCCTGCTTCCGTCCGCCGGCGTCAGGAATCCGAAGCCCTTTTGGTCATTGAACCACTTTACTGTTCCCTTGGTACGCATCAACGCGCTCCCTTGATTATTCGATGGTCGGTGTGCGGATGATCCGTACGAAACCGACTACCTGTCCTAGCGCGGAAAACCCCGCGCGGGGTCCATGGCTACCTAGCCACAATCAAAAAAGCGAAAGTCTCCGTAGGAAGACCTCCGCCTTCACTTTCGAGATTCTATGCTTGAGACTCGCTCAAGTCTAGAACAAGGCTCGCTAAGACCCTTGTCCCTGTCAAGTCCAGACCTTACCCGGGTTAGGCAAGGTCGGCCCAGGCCCCCAAGCCAAGCCGCCTGGGGGCCAAGAGCCGCACCTACCCATCCACGCTTACTTGGCTACGCGGTCCTTTAGGCCCTTGCCAGCCTTGAAGACCGGATAGGTCTTCGGTGCCAGAGTGATCTCCTGGCCGGTGGCCGGGTTACGACCGGTCCGGGCCGCACGGTATTTGGTGGAGAATGTACCGAAGCCGGTGATCCCAACTTTTTTCCCAGCATCGAGCTCAACCGCGATGATCCCGCCACCGGGCGCCGTGTCGAAAATCGTGTTCACGACTTCGACGGCCTTCGCCTTGGACAGGTCACACTTCTTCGCCAACTTCTCCGCCATTTCCGTCCTGTTCATCTGGACCTCCTGAAGGGTTGGTGTGCTTAACTTCTACTTGACGCTCTCAGATCGCCGCCGCTCTGCGGGTACGAATAAACCCACCGGCGGTTCGCCATCTCGATCTCGATTGATTGCCTATCGGTAGCGGGTTTCAGTACGCCGCACAAGTCCCAGAGTTTCCTGACGGATGCGATTGCTCTGCACTTCCGCTAGGGGGATGGCGCCGAAACCACCCCTATTAGCTAATTCCCTTTAGCCCGACTCACAAGAGGATTCTAAAAAATCGGATTCGCCGGCCCCCTGGCAGGGAGACTGCACCGACCGAGGAGAGCGGGAATCAGAAGAGACTCTATGTCATATTCGAAGTCGACCTTCACCTCTTCCAGGATATCGCCAATCCGAGGACCCTGAACAATGAAGTCACTATTCCCTCGTGGAATATTCGTTATCGACGGATCCTCAGGTGGCGAAAAGATTGATCTGTACTGTTCCGACCTCTCCTTGAGTATTCTCGAATATCTGAAGCCGGCCCTCACCCCCTGCTCCGATTCCCACCCAATATTTCAATCCTCATATAGTCGCGAAGCCGCCAGGAGAATATTCACTATATCAACGCGTCAAACGGAAGAGCTCCACTTCGGCGGCGATCCTACCGAAGCCCGGCCACCACGGGTCCTCCACAAGCTCCTCAAGTAGTTGAATGGCCCGGGTGGAGTCGCCCTGAACGATGAACCAGTTGGCCACTCCGTACCCGACCGTCTCCCGCCGGTACGGGGCGTCAGGCCCCGGATTCAGGAGTTGGTCCGCGGTCATCTCTCCCTTGTAGAAGAGAAGGTCGTGGTAGTAAGGGAGGTTCTCGCCGATCTCCAAACCGACAGGAACCCCGTCGAGAAGCTCCGATGCCACCTCTTGAAGGCCGGCCCTGAGGGCGGCACGGACGGCCCATTCGGTCATGGCCACCCGTGAGTCCGGATCCGTCCCATTCTCAGAACAACTGCGGAAGTCCTCTGAGCGTGCCTGCGCTGCCTCTTCACCTTCGGCGAGATCGAGGCAGCGGAGATACTCATTGGCCGCCTCTGGGAATCGTCCCGCCAGGTAATAGGCCAACCCAAGGTGGTAGGCCACGTCCCAATTGAGGGGGGCCAGATTTCGAGCCATCTCCAGGTCGGTGACAGCTTCGGAGAATTGCCTGATGGAGATGTGCCGATGTCCCCGGTACCGATAGGGGCGCCAGTCGTCGGGGGCGAGCTCGATCGCCCGGCCGTAGAGCTCCATCGCCCGGCGGTACTGCCAGAAGTTCCTCCTTACCCTCCCGGCGGCGATGATCAGCTCCACGTCGTCCGGTGCCTGCGCCAGGGCAAGGTCGGCCTCCCCCACCACCCCTGTCGTATCCTCCATGGCGTATAACGGATCGCCGAACAGAGATATGGCCTGGGGCTCGGCGGCAGAGTCCCCCGCCGCCGTTAGCTCCAGCCCGGCCTCCCCTTCCCCAGGTTGGCCAACGTCCCGATTCCCGCAACCGAGGACGAAGAGAACCATGGCAAAAGGCAGGACTCCCACTCGACGAAACAGACGAAACTTCGGCATCGGATTCTCTCCGGAACGGGTGTAATCCTGGTAGGTTGGGGAAGACTTCCCGGCCTTCAGGGGAAGACTTCCCGTCCTTCAAAGGAGGCCGTATCGAACCCTTTGGCAAGGAACAACCGTCCGTACTCTTGTACTCTGCCGGGCCCCGACCCAACCATCATCGACCTCCGGGCGTCCTAAGGAAGATACCGATGTCAGGAACAGGGGCGCCCGTCCACTCAAGGAAGAACTCCATGTCAGGACTGAAGACGGCATTTCGATCGCTCACGAAAACCCCCTTCGTATCAGCCGTCGCCATCCTCTCCCTGGCCCTCGGCATCGGGGCCAACGCCGCCATCTTCTCGCTCTTTGACGAGATGTTGCTCCGGGCCCTGCCCGTCTCTGAAGCCGAACGCCTGGTGAACCTGGCCGCTCCCGGACCCAAACCTGGTTCCCAGTCCTGCAACATGGCCGGAGACTGTGAGGCCGTCTTCAGCTACCGGATGTTCCGCGACCTGGCGGAGGCCCAGGGCAGCTTCACCGGCATCGCCGCCCATGTTCAGTTCGGCGCCAATCTCGCCTACGCCGGTCAGACGGAGAACGGTCAGGGGATGTTGGTCTCCGGCTCCTACTTCCCGATCCTCGGCATCCGACCGGCTGCGGGCCGCCTCTTCGGACCCTCCGACGATCAGGCCGTCGGCGGACATTTCGTCGCGGTCCTCAGCCATGACTACTGGGAGACCCGCCTGGGATCCGATCCGGGCGTGGTGAACGGAACCATCATCATCAACGGCCAACCCATGACCGTAGTGGGGGTGGCCCCCCCTGACTTCAAGGGGACGACGCTGGGGGCACAACCCGACGTGTTTGTGCCCATAACCATGCGTGAGCTCATGAACCCGGGTTGGAGTGGCTTCGACAACCGCCGAAGCTACTGGGCGTACCTGTTCGCTCGCCTGAAGCCGGAGGTGTCTTTGGAGCAGGCCCGGTCGGAGATCAACGCACTCTACCAGGGAATCATCAACGAGGTCGAGGCGCCCCTTCAGGCCGGAATGAGTGACCAGACCATGGAGCGGTTTCGGGCCAAGGAGATCATCGTAGAAAAAGGGCGACAGGGGCAGAGTCAGCTCCACACGGAGGCCCGTACCCCCCTGGTTTTTCTCATCTCCATCACCGGGGTGGTCCTTCTCATCGCCTGCGCCAACATCGCGAACCTTCTCTTGGCCCGGGGGGCCCATCGGGGCCCTGAGATCGCCATGCGAGCTTCCCTGGGGGCCAGCAGGACCCAACTCCTCACCCAGCTCCTGAGCGAATCATGCCTGTTGGCCATTCTGGGAGGAATCGCGAGCCTCTTCGTCGCCTTCTGGACCTTGGCCTTCATAGGCTCGATCCTCCCGCCCGAGGCACAGTCTACGGTGACCGTGGGGCTCAGCCCCCCGGTCATCCTCTTCGCAGGGCTCCTGTCCATCGGGACTGGGATCCTCTTCGGGATGTACCCCGCCCTCCATAGCACCCGGGCCGACCTCGTCACCATTCTCAAGGCGAATTCCGGCCAACCCGCAGGAGCCCGCTCGGCAGCCCGGTTTCGGGCTTCCCTCGTCACGGCGCAGATCGCCCTTTCCATGGCCCTTCTTGTGTCCGCCGGTCTTTTCATCAAGAGCCTCATGAACGTGAGCCGGGTTGACCTGGGCCTCTCCTCCGAGAACATCGTCACCTTCGCCATCTCCCCTGAGCTCAACGGCTACGAGTTCGACCAGGCCAAGGACTTTTTCCAGCGGACCGAGGACGAACTGGCTTCCATCCCCGGGGTGACCAGTGTCTCCCCTGCACTCGTGCCTATCCTCTCGGGAAGCAATTGGGGCACCGACGTGTCGGTGGACGGGTTCGAGTCAGGGCCTGACATTGATGACAACTCCCGCTTCAACAGCATCGGTCCAGGCTATTTCAGGACGTTGGGCATAAACATCATGGCGGGGCGGGAGTTCACCCCCAGCGACGTGGGAGACGAGCCGACCGTCGCAGTCATCAATGAAGCCTTCGCCAGAAAGTTCGGCCTGGACCCTCGGGATGCCGTCGGCAAGGGAATGTCCATCAATCAGAGCGGGGAGCTGGACATGCGGATCATCGGCATGGTAGAGGACGCGAAATACGCGGAGGTCAAAGACGTGGTGCCCCCACTCTTCTTCACCCCGTACCGCCAGCGGCCGGAGGTAGGGGCCATGACCTTCTACGTCCGAACCGAGGTAGATCCCGCCTCTGTCATGGGGGCAATCCGGCAGGTCATTGGGAGCCTGGATCCGAATCTCCCCGTGGAGAGTCTGAAGACCTTGGAACAGCAAGTTCGGGAGAACGTTTTTCTCGACCGTATGATCAGCACCCTCTCTGCCGCCTTCGCCATCTTGGCGACCCTGCTGGCGGCCGTTGGGCTTTACGGCGTTCTTTCCTATTCGGTTGCCCAACGCACCCGTGAAATCGGTCTGCGCATGGCCCTGGGAGCCGCTGGCCCCAGGGTCCGGGGCATGGTCCTCCGGCAGGTAGGCCGAATGATGTTGGTGGGTGGCGTAATCGGAGTGTTGGCGGCGCTGGCAATGGGACGAGGGGCCCAATCGCTCCTCTTCGAAATGGAAGGAAACGATCCTCTTGTGGTGGCGCTCGCCGTGGTCCTCCTCACCGGCGTGGCCTTAGGGGCAGGGTACCTTCCTGCCCTCCGGGCATCGAAGGTCGATCCGATGCAGGCCCTGCGCTACGAGTGAGCCCAGGGGAGGCCACCTCTTCTTTCCTACACCGATCGGGTGATACCGCCATCGACCCGTAGACTCTGCCCTGTCAGATATGCAGCGTCATCGGAAAGAAGGAAGGCCACCGTCCCCGCGACCTCACCGGTGAGCCCCGGGCGCCCCAATG
>JAUXEE010000057.1 GCA_030618065.1 Gemmatimonadota bacterium | reverse complement strand
GGGGCTTCATCGACCGCCGCCAGGTTCGCCTCGGAGTTGTTGCCCTTGTCGAAGATCACCGTGACGTGTTCGACGTTCTCGCAGAGCTGCTTCACCCGGGCGACGAGCGCGTCGGTCAGGCTGCGGAAGGTCGGGGCATCGTGCTGGTTACCGGGATAGGTGTGGTGCAGGGGCGGGACGTGGCCGTCGGCGCTCACCAGAAGCGCCAGTCCTACCACCCGCAGGGCCGCACGCCCCTCCTTGCTCTTGCCCCTCTGCGCCAGCTTGGACTTCTCGTTAAAGGTGTCGATGAAGGTGAAGTAGTTGGTGGCGTCAAAGAGTAAGCAACTCAGGTCCAGGTCGAAGTCCTCCACCACCCGGCGCGCGAGATCCGCCTCGATGGCGACTATGGCCTCCTCCCCCACCCGGTCCATATTGTCCCAGAAGCGCTGGCTGGTGAGTTGGCGGGACTCGATGTCCAGCAAGCGCCTGAGCACCGTCGTCTCGAACCATTCACCCAGCCGTGCCTTGCTCCGGGGTGCGAGGCAGCGGTTCAGGACAGCGGCGCACAGATACGTGCCCACCGATGGCCCCGAGCCTCGCTTGGGCACGTGATGGTCGATGATCTCCACCAGCCCGAGGCGGCTAAGTAGATCATACAGGGCGGCGGCGGCCCCGAATTCCGTCACTAGAGTTTCGTCCTTCGGTTGCGGTATCGGATGCCCTTTCTTACGCTCGTCCACCGCCGTCACGATGTCCTCGAGCCTGCCCAGGTACTTCTGCCAGACGATCTTGGGCTTGCCCCCGACCCGCTTGCACTCGCGAGCGTAGTAGTAGGGGTGACCATGGACCATTTTCTTCGTTATGCTCGCCATGCCTTAGGTCATACAACTTCGTGCGTCATTTGTCAAGAGGTTCTATGAATGGCTGTTAAATAAGGCTAAAAGAAGAAAGGAAAGTGGTGTTCTTGTTAGGTCATACGAAATCTCGGTGCAAATGGACCAGCAGTGGGCAGGGGCGCATGGCCCCAACATGCGTGGTGAAAACGAGTTACACTTCAGAAGACCGGAACGGGGCTCGTAAAACTCCCCCTACTTATGGCCCGAACGCGGTAAACTCCCGCTAGGAGATCGATCGGGCTCAGTCAGCGCCCCAACACCCTCCTCACCACAGCGCCGGCGGCCTCGATGTCGTCGGCGCTGACGTTATGGTGGGTAATGAGTCGGATCCGGCGGTCCCTGGGCGGGTTCACCCTGACGCCCTCCGCCGCCAGCCTCGTGACGAACTCCTCCGCATCCATCAGCTCCACGGGAATCTCGGCGAACACGATGTTGGTCTCGACTTCATCGGGTGGGAAGTCCAAGATCAACCCGGCCTCAGCCAGTAGAGCGGCCAAACGCCGGGCGTTGGCATGATCCTCGGCCAACCGATCCACCATGGTCTCCAGAGCCACGATCCCAGCTGCGGCGATGACACCGGCCTGCCGCATGCCCCCGCCGACCGCCTGCCGCCAACGTCGGGCGTCGGCCACGAAGACTTCCCTTCCCACGACCAGCGCCCCTACGGGGCACCCCAACCCCTTCGTCAAACAGACCGTGACGCTATCCACATCCGCCGTCAGCTCCTTGACCGACACACCCTGGGCCACCGCCGAGTTGAAGATCCTGGCTCCGTCCAGATGAATCTTCAGCCCGAGGAAGGAGGCGGTGTCAGCCAGAGCTTTTGTTTGCTCAACGGACAAACAAGCGCCACCAGCAAAATTGTGGGTGTTCTCAAGACAGAGGAGGCTTGTCTGGGGGTGAAGGACGGCAGGCGGGAAGACGGCGGCTTCGACCTGGGCCGGGCTCATTCGGCCCCGATCTCCCTCGACTGTCCTGGGAGTGAGTCCACCGAAAGCCGCCAGGAACCCGGCCTCGTTGTTGTAGATGTGGGACGAGGCCTCGAGAATGACGGATTGTCCCCGCTTCGTCTGGGAAAGGACCGACACCACGTTGGCCATGGTGGCGCTGAACACGAACATGGCCGCTTCTTTTCCAAACAGCTCCGCCGCCTTTTCCTCGATGGCTATGACGGTGGGGTCCTGCCGGTAGTAGTCGTCTCCCACCTCGGCCTCGGCCATGGCTCTGCGCATGGCGTCGGTCGGTTGGGAGACCGTATCACTTCGAAGGTTGATCACTTGGGGCATCCTCTACACCACGATCCTTATCCATCGGCTCAGACGACGTTGGATCCCCTCGTAGCGGGGGAACAACTCCTCCAGCTCTTCGAGACTCTCCACCCAGACCGAGAGCCCTGCCAAAACGATGAAGTCCGGCAACCCGTGAAGAGCAGCCCAGGAGGAGACTACGAAAGCCACCTCCCCATCCATGATGAAGCTGCGATGATTCTGGTTGTGGGATCCCACCATAAAGAAGAGAGCCCCTCGCTTCTCCTCCCTCGCACTGAGCTCCGAAAGATGGGCCTCGACCAGATCCTCGCCTGCGGGAATAAGGGCGTTGGTGAAGGCCTCCATATCGGCCTCCTCGATCCTCCCCTCGGCCAGGTTCAGGTTCTGCCGGGCCAACTCCCCATAGAACGTGGTCAGGAAGGTCCCCATCTCCGGACCGCCCATGAGCCCGTCCCAGGCCTCAGGCGTAACATACATGTGAGCCTTCAGGTGGAGCTTCGGCGCCACAGGCTCCTGGTCGATGAAGTATCTCCGGCTGAATCCTTCGGCCTCCAGGTCATCGGCCAACCCTCCAAGAGCCTGGAGAGTAGACGGAGAGAACCCGTACAGCTCCCGTAGCCACGGGGTGTCTTCCAGGGTAGCCAGTAGGGCATGAAGCTTCGCCGGGACGTTCCCGGCGTCGGCCGAGAAGTTGTAGAGCCCCACCTTCATCATGCCGCCGCTCCGGTCCAGGTACTCCTCGAAGAGGGCGCCGGCGATAACCAACCTCCCGAGTAGCTCCTGGGCCCTGGACATCTGGGGGAAGCCATCGCTGGGAGCGTGGGCAATGGCCGGGGCGATGATAAGGGATCGGCCGCCCCGAAGGGCGTTCCCCAACATCATGGATCCCCATAACGGGTTGTTCCAGAGGGAGTCCGGAGCTTTGATAACGGAGCCCGAAGGCATGAGGGTATAGAGGGTGGCCTTGAGGACGTTCACATATTTGGGATCATACCCGGTTTGGTTATGGACTCCCAGGGCCCGGGCCCGAGCCCGGCCCGCAGTGACTTCCCTCTCGATGGCAGACTGGTAATCTTCCGCGAGGGGCCTGGGCTTGAGCTCAAAGGGGATTTCCTCCTCGCTGAAGCCCTGGTTCAGAAGCAACTGACGGGCGGCGTATTTGAGCCCGAGGATCCCGGGACCCCGAACCATCAGGGCCCGATCTTCCCATCCGGCACCCACGTAGTGCTCCCCAATCCCCATCCCCGTGTACATGGCCCGGCCCTTATAAGGATCGTCCTCGGAGACGTCGAAGAAGGCGATCTTCCTATGGTCCCGGGCGATCATGTCCGGAAGCCCGATCAGAGGCAGGAGTTCATCGGTCCAGAAGGTCACATCCGCAGGGTTGGTGATGTTCACATGCACCTTCACCAGGTTCTCGATCCAACCCAGCGGGAAATACAGGGATTGAGCCTGGAGAAGCTCTGAGTTCGCCACGGCCGAACGGAGCTCCGACTGAATATCGGCGATATTTCGGGCCCAGTTCCGGTACTCCCCTGGTAAGTCGATCTGGTGGTTGAGAGGATCCTCCAGGAGGTCAAGCCAGAGGCGCCCCTTGTTCGCCTGGAAAAACCACTGATCCAGGAGAATGAAGTGCTGGGGAATCTTCCCCGTTCGGTCGTACTTCTTGACTGCATCGATCAGGGCTGGAAGATAGACGTTGACCACCTGTCGATACGCGACCTCGTCAGGCTGGCCGGTACCGTCCAGCCCCCGGACGTCATGGATCCAGAGGACGCTGTAGTCCTCAGCCTCCGCCACCATCCGTGCGAACTCCACCTGGAACTGCTCGTTCTCCACATAGAAGACCTGGTTTCCGTCCTGGAACTCCTCTCGGACCGCTCGTTCCACCAGGGCGTCCAGTTCGGCTTGGGAGTCGTGCTCCTCCGGTTTGAGCACCAGCTGATAGGGAAGGAAGACAAAGCGTGAGTCCCCCCACTTCTCCTCACTGACGGCCCGAACGTCTTCGACGGTGACCAAAACCTCTGAGAAGGCCCAAATCACGGCCCTGAGCCGGTCTTTCTCAACAGGCGTTTCGGTGGAAAGCCACTCGAAAAAAGCCGCCGAGGCTCGGGCCGAGAACCCTTGGGTGGAGTCGTTCTTTTTCTTTCGGCCAAGAAGAGCGTTATAGGGAAGGAGAACGTGTTCGAGGATGATGGCCCGGGCCTTATCCCACACACGAATCCCCAGGGCGGTCGAAGTACCGAAGGGAAGATCCCGGTCCGAAACCGCCATGGAGAAAGCCCGCTCCATTTCCCGGTGATAGCCTCTTACCTCTGCCTCCGGAGTGAAAATCCCCGAGGCCCCCGGGCCCACACCTGAGTCGAGATGCGCTCGAATCTCCTCCATCTCCGCTACGAAGGAGGCCTCTCCGACCTCCCAGTCCCCGTCATAGTGGGCCACGAAGGGAACCGTGAGACGGGTGATCCAGTGGCTCATCCCACGGGTGGAGTCGAGAAGGGAGGAGATGGCTGCGGTGGGTGTATAGGACCGTGGCGGAATCCGAGGCCGGGAGAGCACAGCAAAGTCAGCCCGGGGTCGCGTCTTTCCTGCAAATCGCTGGCCCACAGGCATGGTGAATCCAAAGGCGGTGGTGTGATTTCGCCCGGGGAGGTAGTCGATCCGGAGGGACCCGCCATCCACCAGGAAGCCACCCCGGCGAAGAGGGTGGATGATGGACAGGAAGAAGTCTGTCTCTTGGTCCTTCAGGTTGAAATCGGCCCCCAGAGAAAAGCGCGCCACGGGGCTGGAGATCCCGATGCGTCCCCCTCCGTCCCACCCTTCCGAGAAGTCGTCGAATTGTCCCCGTCGCCCGCCATAGGCTTCGATGCTCAACCCGAATGCGGCTATGGCCGGGTTCAGGAGATCCCGGTACATGCCCCCGGTGAGGTAGAAGGCCGCCTCATTTCCGTCCCGGCGGTGAACGCCCATGGAAGCCCCCATGGACCATCTCACGGTAGAAGGGATACCCATGGAAGTGGTGAACCCCCCCCTGTTGGGTGGAGGGACGTCCTGTCCAGAGGCAGGCTGGATGGTGGACGCCCCGAGGGAATGAAAAAGCAAAGCGACGGCGACGAAAAAACGGGATCGAATAACCATGGTCAGAAGGGTCCTGGAAAGAAATGAAGGGGCAAAGCCACATCTGGCCCTGTCGCACGCCATCAGAAGAAATATTTGAGATTGAACCCGATCATGGTGGCGTTGATGGTATGATCGGAGTGAATCAACGGAACGATCAAGTGGGACGTTTCCAGGCTCAGAGAAAAATCCTCACGGCCCGTGTAGGCGACTCCCCAACCCAAGGTCGTAACCTTTTTCGTGATATCACTGTTGTCCACTACGAAGCTGTCGAATTTCACGGAAGCCAGAAGGCCAACGGGGAGGCCACGAAGGGGATTGAGGTCGAAGCTGGCCAACACTCCGATCTCGGAGGCCAAGTCGCCCCTGCCTTCATCGCTGAAGGTATCGGCGTACCCAAGCTCTCCGCCAAAGACGAACCCAAGCCAGCTCTTCGGAGCGTATGCGCCCCGAATTCCGCCAGCAGCCCCGATTCCATGGGATTTCAGGACCAGAGAGTTGTCCTCAGCGATTCGTCTCTCCTCTATGACGCGTTTCGCGAAGGTCAACACGTCCAACCTGTACTGGGTGGAGGGCTGAAACCGAGCGGTCGTGGAGAGAATCCACTTCTCCGTCTGAAGAACTCGAGCAGCAACCCTCAACTTGAACCCGAACATGGAGGTGACACCCTGGGCCAGGACGGATTGGGCACCCGTCCCGATTCGGGCTGCGCCAGAGGCTGAAGCACTCAGGGCCAGCCAATCCGTGGCGGCGTACTGAAATTCAAACTCCAGCCCCATGAATGCCAGATCTCCCACCAGGGCATCGATGAGGGAGTCGACAACCTCGTTTTCGATGTCCCGAGTGACCTTGGTGGCGAAGCCTCCGCCGGTCTGTGTCCGGACAAGGGTAGTGATAAAGGGGTCGTCGATCTGACTGGAGGGTATGAAAATGTGCCCGTTCAGCGTCCGGGCCGCCGCGGGGTCATGGTTCTGCCCCGAGGCCGGGGCGGGTACCAGGTAACAAGCAAGAATGGCTACCACAGCAAACAGAGTGCTGATCCTAGGATGCATGACACCTCTTCGATTAGGACGAAAAAGCGGGAGACTGCCTAATTGTAGACCCGGAACCGGCTCTTCGCCAACCTCCCTTTCCCTCCATTCACCTGGACATGGTAGACCTACTTCTCCGGCGTCTTCACATCCAGGTGTAGCTGTACGACACGCCAATGGACGTAAAGTCGCCGCCAATGCGGGTGAACGCGCCGCGGCTGGCAGCGAGCCGGAGTCCGTGCTTGGGGGCAACCCGCCAGGCGACCGTCAGACCGACCCGGGAGTTGCGCTGCAGGTCGTCGTTGGCCACTCCCTCGACCTTGGTTCTTCCACCGTACCAGAAATTGCCGTCTAGGGCTGCCCAGAGCTCACGGCTGACGAAATAGCGAACGTGGGCCTGGGTAGACAGGATGGGGGCCTGGTTTCGTGTCCGGCCCCCGTAGAAGTCCGAGTTATCGGTGAAAAACCAGCCGCCGAGGTAAGCGTCGAACGCCCATTTCCCCACCACATGGACCACCCCAACCTCCGGTTTGAACCCCCAGCGATTGGCACCGATGTTGATGAGCTTGGACGGGTCGTACTCCCCCGTCGGAGCCCTGACGAGGAGACTTGCGCCGAGGAGGGTGCGGGGCCGGTAGCCGCCGAATGCCTCACGGTCCATCGCCGGAACGCCCAAGAAGTTGACGCCGAAACGTAGTACGGCGTCGGCGGGGCCCGATCGTTCCACGGAGGTCTGCTCACCGATGTAGACACCCTCGAGGTCGCCCACTACGTAGGGGGCGATGACGGTGACGTTGGCGGCCCGACCGAAGAACCCGAAGGTACGTCCATAACCGACCGACCAGGCGTGGATGCGGGCGCTGGCGTCCTCCACCGGGAGCGACGGATCGAAGGATACCTCGCCTTTGGAGTAACCGCCCGTGAGCACAACCAGATTGATGCCCACCGGAGCCGGCGTGTAGGCGGCAGGAACCAACTCCTGCGCATGCGCCGTCGTCGACAGGGAGCCGAAGAGACACGAGAGAATGAACGCCACCCTGCGACGACCGGAGCCGAGCCGGCTGATCATGAGTTCCGTTATCATCATGAAACGAAGGTGGATGAACCGGGATTCGGTGAGTCTTACTTCTTGGCCCAGACGCCGATCCTGAGAGGTTTGTCCAGCGTGTACGTGAACTCCCGGTCACCTGTCGTCGGACGGTGGTATCGGGTCCGGGGGTGGTCCACCCCCATCTTGCTCTCGACGCTGAGGAATTGGCCTTCGTCCAACGTGGCCAGCACATCGTTGACCTTCTGTTCGAGGTCGGCCAGCATCACCCGCTCCGCCGCCTCCTGAACAGCGTCGCTCGCCTCCGCCATGATCTCTTCCTCACGGATCATCTCGTGTCCGGCGAGAAATTCCTCGGCATCCCACTCCTGGCTTCCGTCACGACGAAATCCCACCTCCGTCATGGCAGCCGGGTCAAAATTCAAAGAAACGGAGTGAAAACGATTACCATATCGTCGAATGATCATTGACTCGATTCCTCAGCCCTGTTCGCTGTGACTTGTGGATTCTCCAGGTCCCTCCTCGGGGGCTCGCCTGCACGCTTCCACCCTCGGCAAGCGGGCACGGTAGATATGGACCGCCGACGGGGCAAGGGGTCCTGGGGTTCTCCTAGCGTTCTCCTGGGGTTTCCCCTGGGGTCCTCCTACGGCTCTCCCGCCAGCTTCTGGGCCACCCGCCCTACCGTCAGGCCCTGGACGACGATGGAGAAGGTCACCACCACATAGGTCACGGCCACCAGAAGATCACGAATCTCCCCCGGTGGAAGGGACAGGGCCAGGGCCACCGAAATACCCCCGCGCAAGCCAGACCAGGTGAGGATCTTGATAGCGTGGGGGCTGAAGACTCGAAAACCCTTCAGGAGTTGAACCGGCACACCGACGCTGATGAAGCGGGCCGCCAGGACCATGGGAATCGCCACCAGCCCCGCCACGAGAAAGCCAGGAGCCAGGTCGAGGATGAGGACCTCGATGCCGATCATGACAAAGAGGACCGAGTTCAGGAACTCGTCGGAGAGCTCCCAGAAGGAATCCAGGTGTTGGATCGTGTTCTCCGACATGGCCAGGGCCCGACCCCGATTTCCGATGAGGAGACCCGCCACAACCATGGCCAGGGGCCCGGAGACGTGAAGAGCTTGGGCCAGGGCATACCCACCCGTCACGAGGGCGAGGGTCAGGAGAATTTCCACCTGGTAAGCATCCACCGACCGCAGCATCCGAAAGACCACCCACCCCATGATTCCTCCGAAGATGAATCCACCCCCCACCTCGATTGCCAGCAGGTTCAGGACCTGGGTGATGGAGACCCCCCCCGATGCCGTCG
>JAUXEE010000241.1 GCA_030618065.1 Gemmatimonadota bacterium | reverse complement strand
TCTCGTTCATGAGCTTCGTCAGGGTGCGCATCCTCCCATGCACGTTGCTTCGGAAGATCGCCCTGGCCAGGGCCCAGGCGCCGCCCATGACACCGATGGGAAAGAGAATGGCGAACGCGGCAGACCCTAGAGCCCCGAGGCCGACGCCCAAGCCGACGCCCACGCCAATACCCGTGCCACCTCCACCCACGATCCCCCCGAAGAGGGCGCCGGCCAGGTTTCCGTAACGCTCTTCGATGCTCAGCCGGGTCTCCCCCCGGCCGACACTCACCGACACCTGGAGAATCCGGGTTTTCGAGGCATCCTGAGACTGCCAGGTCAGAGTTTTCCCCAGGAGAGAAGGATGGCCCATTCCGTCCGCAGCCCTCTGGATGTGAGTCACCAGGCGCTCGAGAACGGAAGACGAGACCTCCCCATAAACCGTCCGCTCCAACTCGAAGACCGTGGGAGCGCCCAAGAAAACGGAGGATTGCGGGGCGAGAAGAGTAACCCCGCCCGAGGGCGAGTCGAGCTCCCTGGCAGCCCGTCGAACCAGGGCCGGATCGATACCCGCCTCGGAGGTGATGGCTTCCAGGTCCGAAAGGGTGGGCCCATCGACTCTGGCCGGGAGGGAGGTGCCCTGGGTCTCGAGTTCGGAGGCTCGCGTCAGGAGGCGTTTGACCTCCTCGTCGGTGTAGCGCCGGGACGGATTCGGGTCGGATGTCATGGTGGGAGAAACGTACCTATAGCCCCGCAGGCTGGCCAGGCGGAGTCGGCGTCATCCCCCGGGGAAGTGGCCCACCTCACTCCACCTTCAGCGTCTCCAACGGATCGGCCCGGGCAGCTTTCAATGCCGGGATGAGGCAAGCGAGGAGCGCTCCCGTCCCGAGAACCGCGACCACGCCCGCCAGGGTCACCGGATCCACGACCCCAATCCCGAAAAGCCAGAACCGGAGAAGCTGGGTCAGTCCCAGGGACGCGGCGATACCGATGCCGATGCCCACGGCCGTGAGGCCCATTCCACTCTTCAAAACCAGGCCAACCACCTGGCTTCCCCCAGCCCCCAGGGCCATGCGTATCCCCATTTCCTGCCGGCGTTGGCCCACACTTTGGAGCATGGTCGCGTAGATCCCGCCGGTGGCCAGGATGAGGGCGATGGCAGCGAAGGTCCCCAGAAGGATTGAAAGGAAGCGCTGCCCCGCCGTTGAGGCCTCCACCCGCTGGCGCATGGGCACGATCTCCTCAACCGGGAGGTTCGGATCAAAGGCCCAGATTGCATCACGGATCAGAGATGCGAGGGTCTCCGTATCGGCCGAGGAGCGGACCATGAGCGTATAGATATCCGAAAACGCTCCCCATTGAGCGTAGGGCACATACACCGCCGGGGGGACACCCTGAGCTACCCCCCAATGCCGCACCCCACGAGCCACGCCCACCACTGTGAAGGCTCCCCATCCGCCCACCTCGAGGGTCCGCCCCACCGCATCCTCCGTCCCGAAGAAATAGCGGGCAGTGGGTTCATTGATGACGGCAATGAGGCCATCTCCCACCTCGTCGGACACGTCGAACTCACGGCCGTAGGTGATGGGCGCACCAATGGTTTTGAAATACTCAGGGCTGACGGGTTGGGTCATGACCATGGGCAGGGGTTCGATCCCTTCCGCTCCACCGGGCTCCTTCACCTCGTGCCAGATACAACACTTGTTGGCTCCCACGTACTGGAAGGGGGCCGTCAGGCCGGCTGCCACCCCCTCCGTCCCCGGGAAGGCCCCCAGCCGAGCCGCCACGTCTTTCGTGAACTGTTGCCGTTGGGCAGCCTCATAACCCGATACCAGGTGGAGAGGCACCATGGCCAGCTGTTCGGTCTGAAAACCAGGATCCACCCGGGCCATGGCCAGTAGGCTCCTGAAGAAAAGGCCGGCGCAAGTGAGGAGGACCAGGGCCAGAGCGATCTCCGTCACCACCAACCCCCTCCGGGTCCATCGGCCACGGCGGACACCCGCTGAGGCCGTACCCCCTTCTTTGATGGCCTCCGCCACGTCCCTTCTGGACGCGTGCAGTGCCGGTGAAAGCCCGAACACCACTCCTGTAACCAGGGAGGCCACAAGAGCGAAAAACAGGATCCGGGGATCCACGGACAGGTCTCCGATGCGGGGGACCCCTCCGGGGTTGAACCGGAGAAAGAGCTTCACTCCGAAGTAGGCAAGCCCAACGCCGAGCATTCCCCCAGCTACGGCCAGGGTGAGGCTCTCGGTGAGAAGCTGCCTGACAATCCGGCCCCGCCCTGCCCCCAGAGCTCCCCGGAGGGCCATCTCCCGCACCCGGGCCGTGCCGTGGGCCAGGAGAAGGTTGGCCACATTGGCGCAGGCGATGGCAAGCATGAGGAGGACTGCCCACATGAGGAGAAGGAGGGAGGATCCAACCCCCCTGAAGGTGGCGACCTGAAGGGGGATCAGGCTGGTGAAAATGATGGACCCGTTCTGGCGAATCAGGTACTCCGGAAGCTCCTCGGCCAGATGGGTAGTGAAGGTCCTCAGCTCATCCTGGGCGGCAAAAAAGCCCACATCGTCTTTCAAGCGCCCCAAAACCGCCAGGATGCTCCAGGTGGAGATCTCGGGGGAATCCACGTCAAAGGGGAGCCACAAATCGACGTCGGCCCCGGTGATGGCCTCTGGAGGGTCGAATTCAGAGCTAAGAATCCCGGCCACCAATACGGGCCGGCCCTCCACCCAGATCTGTCGACCCACGATGGTCGGATCCCCGCCCCATTGGCGCTGCCACAACCCATAGCCCAGGACCCCGACCCCGTAGTCGCCCTGGTAGTCGTCACGCATGAGGAGGCGCCCCAGGTGGGGAGTAGCTCCCAGGAGAGGAAGAAGCTCCGGTGTGACCCGGGATGCCTGGAGGCGTTTCGGGGGGCCTTCCTCCGTGAGATTCACGGGGGCGTTCGAGGCCGCACCCAGAGCTTCGTAGGACTCCAGCCCATCCCGCCAACGCCGGTACATCAGAGGACGCATCCCCGCGTACCCCCCAAAACTCACCAGTTCTCCCGGTTCCGGATAAGGGAGGGGCCTGAGCATGACCGTGTCCACCACGCTGAAGATCGTGGTAGTGGCGCCGATTCCCACGCCGAGGATCAGGATCGCAGCCAGGGCAAAGCCCGGTTTCCGGCGGAAGGACCGAGCCGCGAAACGGAGATCCTGTCGAAGGGTGTCCCAGAAGCCCGGCTTCCCGTCCCGCTCTGCCATGACCCGAAGGAACCCCGAGAGGGGCCTCCGCCACCAGAAAGTCGGCAGAGCCTTGACGACGAAGGACCAAATCTGCCTTCGGCGCCAGAGATCCGCGGCGGCCTTTCCGACCTTCAGCGCCCGGCGCTCATGGAGCTCGTCCAGCTCATCCAGGATGTGCTTCCGGTCCGAACGAGGCAGGACGATCTTCAAAAGACGCTCACCCAGGGATCTCATACGGCCCCCTCCAGCCGAAGCTCCAGGCCATCCCAGAGGTTCATGAGGGCCTTTCTGGCCTCGGCCGTTCGCGCCATGCCTTCATGCGTGATGGAGTAGTACCGGCGCTCCCGGCCACCGTCGGATGGGTGGGCGGAACGAAGATGAGAGGTTAAGAGGCCCTTCTCCTCCAGGCGCCGGAGAGCGATGTAGACGGCGGCGGGAGCGATTTCCCGACCTGTCTTTTCCTCCAGCTCGGCGATGATGGGGACGCTGTACCCCTCGTCTCCCTGTCGAAGAAGAGCCAAAAGGACGTGGTGCTCGAATTCCCCCAGGAGCTGCTTGCCCATGGCTTCACCCCTCGAACCATCGCGGACCGTTGACTAACAACGCTAGTCTTGTGCTCAACCTACGATAGAATGACTAGCCTTGTTAGTCAATACGGGAGGAGAGGGAGCAATCTTCTAGTCGCGGGTCAGAACTTCGGAATCACCACCGGACCCACCCCCAGCTCCCGGACCTTTGCGTTGAACTCGGCCAGCTCTGAGTCCAGAAGGGCCTGGAGAGCGCCCTGGAGTTGGGCCACATCCTCCTCCAACTCCTGAAGCCTGGCTCGTTCCTGGGCCGTGGGCGGGCCGTATGCCGGAGCCAACTGCCCATAGAGATACCCAAGCTGATTATCGAGCTGGGGCGGAAAGTTGATCATGTCCTGGCCCGATTCGGCCTTGGTCTGGACCAACTCGACTTCGATGAGCTCCAGGTGAACCGCCATGGAATCGGCCATGGTCTTCAACTCCTCGCCGAATCCTCCCTTCT
>JAUXEE010000071.1 GCA_030618065.1 Gemmatimonadota bacterium | reverse complement strand
GCGCCGTGCTGGTCAAGATCCTGAAGTTGTTGTTGTAGGGGCTCCCAGG
The DNA here is from genome assembly GCA_030618065.1 of Gemmatimonadota bacterium. Lineage (GTDB taxonomy): Bacteria > Gemmatimonadota > Gemmatimonadetes > Longimicrobiales > Gaopeijiaceae > JABDNZ01. Next base: position 8,036 of record JAUXEE010000071.1, on the reverse strand, counting down.
CCGCCCCGGGTGAAGCTGGCCGGTCAGTACGCCACAACTTGTCCGGGATTGGGCACCGAAGCGTGGAATTGCACGATCTTCCACGCGCCGGCCCTTTTTTCCAGCACCCCGCTGAACCAGACCGTCATTTCAATTTGTTCGTCTCCCGAGGTGACCGTCATGTCGATCATCTCGGTGAACCAAGCGACCTCGCCTGAAGTGTGTACCTTGACGTCCTGGTTGCGAGTGACCCCTTCCAGGTTCTCCATGACCCCGAGCTGAAATTCCAGGGACGCTCTCGCAGCCTCGTACCCGACCCAATATTCCGCTGCATCGGTACCGAAGATGACCATGTCGGAATCGTGGGCGAAGGCCTGATCAAAGGGTCCCATGTCTCCGTCGACCCACATTTGCAGCCACATATCGGCCACCGCCGTGGCTGCCGCCTCCTCGGCCACCAGGTCAATTGGTGGGGCTTCTTCAACCGGCTCAGCCTGGGGGGCGCAGCCGATCGCCCAAAGGGCGGTCGTCAACAGACAAAATCCGGAGAACTTCTTCATTGGTGCCTCCCCTACTTGGGTGAGTGGGGGCCATCTCTTCCAACCAGGGTGAAAGATGCGCCTAGCCTGCCTGGGAGGCAAGATCAGTGGCGTGTGATGTTGCTTGGCTTCATCCGGCCACCCAGTAGCTTGCCATGATATGGTAGAACTGCCATAATCACAAAAAGAAGTCGAAACGAGGAATCGGTCTTCCCAAACACGAGGAAGACCTGATCGTGCGGCGGTTCAGGGCCCGCGTGGCGGATTGCGACGACGAACGCGAGGAGGCGGTGTGAAAAAGAAAGATCTCTCCCGGGACCAGATTCGATCCGTGGAGGGATCGGGAAACGTCTTTGCGGAACTGGGGCTCCCCGAACCGGACCTTGCACTTGCGAAGGCTCAACTTGCAGAGGTCATTGATGACACGATTCAACGCCGCGGCCTGACTCAGTCAGAGGCTGCCGAGATCATGGGAATCGATCAGGGCACCGTGTCGAAGCTCATGAATGGACGACTCGATGGCTTCTCACAAGAGCGCCTCATCCGCTACCTCAACGCCTTGGGCAACGACGTCGAGATCGTGGTCCACCGCCCCGAGCAGTACGGAAGTCAGGGAAGCCTCACCGTTGCTTCGGGCTGAGAAGGCCGGTTTTCTTGCCCGTACGGCCCCTCGCCGCCGCCGAAGAGGTGATGACGGGGACCAGGGGCCACACACAGGGTGAGAGGAAGGTGCCCTGCCGAGGGGCTTTGAAGTGCTTGACCCACTCCTTCTGACACCGGCTACCTTCACGGTTTGAAGGAGCTGGAAGGTGGAATCCGACCGAGGCCGCGTTGTGAAAGGGAAGCAGGTGATAGGAACATGAGGAGCCGAATCGTTTCCATGGTTCTGGGGGTTGGGGTGCTCTTGCCCTTTGTCGCCTCCGGCTGCCAGGCCGCAGTTCAAGACTGGTCCCTGGCCGAGGCAGCCTCCGTGGGACTGGATCCTGGGCTGATCGACGACCTCTTGGAGGAAACCGGAGCAGGGTCGTACCGGAACCTCCACAGCCTCCTTGTGGTGAAGGGAGGCCGGTTGGTGGTGGAGGAGTATTTCGGAGATCTGGGGGCCGACGACCTGCACTACACGGCCTCGGTCACAAAGAGCGTCTCCGCTCTTCTCCTGGGAATGGCCATGGACCGAGGGCTCCTTCCGGGATTGGAGGACGGCGTCCTGGACATGCCTCTCTCGAGACTCCTCCCAGAGTACTCCCAGCCGCTGAGCCAGGATGCTGGGAAGGCCAGAATGACCCTTGGTCATGTTCTCTCCATGACGGGGGGACTCCAGTGGGAAGAGGACTCCTTCCCCTACGACGACCCTCGAAATGACTGGGTCCGGGTCCGAAGTGCCGAGGACCCCCTCGATCTCATCTTCCAGCAGCCCATGGCGAGTGAGCCGGGGACGGAATTTGTGTACTCCGGTGGCATGAGCACCGTGGTGGGTTTCCTGCTGGAACGAGCGACGGAGGGCCACCCCCGAAGCTTCGCGGAGGAGGAGCTTTTCAAGCCGCTTGGGATCACCGATTACGATTGGTGGGATCTGAGCGGAGGGCTCATCGACGTTCCCGGTGGACTCAATCTCCGCCCACGGGATATGGCCAAGATCGGCCAGTTGATGTTGAACGGCGGGAGGTGGGAGGGGCAGCGAATCGTCTCCGAGGAGTGGGTGGAGAAGATGTCCCGGCGTGTCGTCACGAACCCGGGTTCACCCGACTATGCCCTCCACTGGTGGTGCGGGGATTTCCACTACCGGGGCAAATCCACCTACCTGTATATGGCCTCGGGGCATGGCGGCCAGAAGATCTACGTGATTCCCGATTTCGATATGGTGATCGTCCTCACTCACCAGGTTTTCGACAATCCCTTCGGAGAGTTGAACAACCTCTCCATCCTCCCCCGGTACCCTCTCCCTGCGGCGGATCCAGCGGTCAGTGAAGACGTTGTTCTGAAGCTGGCCCCCGATGTCCTTTCCCCCTTCACCGGGGAGTATCGAGCGCCTCAGGGGTCGTTCATGGCGGAGGTCGTGGATGGAGCCCTTCGGCTGAGCGGCGAGGGTAGCCCGCCCACCATCCTCGAACCCATCGGCGCGGCCCGTTTCAGAAGCACCATCGAGGGGCTTGTCGAGGTGTATTTCGACTTCGATCTGGACGAGGAGGGTGTCGCCCGGGGCGGGCGGGCCACCTTTGGATTCAGGAACGACGTCCTGGAGCGGATCCGATGAGGCACTCTCTGTCACGTCGCCGCTCGGCGCAGCACCCCCCGGGAACAGCCCCACCGGAGCATGGATCTGCCCGGAGTAACACCGCATCGTGTTGAACCGAAGCCTTGACGGGTGGAAGAGGCGTTCCAATATTGGGAATAATCGTTCCCAATATGGGAACCACATACTTCGGAGAGCCGTAGGTGAGGGTGATCTCTCGACGAAAGCTGAGGGAGTTCGCGGAAGGGCACGCCGATGCGAAGAGGCCCCTGGATGCCTGGTTCGCGATCATGAAGGGGAGGGCGTACGGTAGCCCCCACGAGGTGCGCGATGACTTCCCAATGGCCAGCTTTCTCGGCGCTCGGCGCACGGTGTTCAATATCGGAGGCAACCGATATCGCTTGGTGGTGGACATGAGGTATGACCTGGGAAGAGTGTACGTTCGGGAAGTCCTCACCCATGCGGAATACGACCGGCGCGTGTGGCAGGGGCGGATCTGATCGGGGCATTGGAAGAAATAGGAGTCGGAATGGAAAAGGTGCTGGATTTCTCTCGGCCTCATGTCCTCAGGAACCAAGCCGAATACGACGTGGCGGTGCGGGAGATCGAGCGTTTGCTCGATGAAAACCCCACTTCGGGGTCGGTGGACTGCGATCGACTGGAGTTCCTGTCCGTTCTGGTGGAAGCCTACGAGGACCAGCACGAGCCTGTGGGGGACGTCACGCCCCGGGAGGCCGTGGAGTTCATGCTGGAGCAGAGGGGAATGACCCGGACGGAGCTGACCGAGCTGATGGGAGGGAAGAGCCGGGTTTCAGAGTTCTTCGCCGGGAAGCGGGATTTGTCGAAATCCCAGATCGAGGTCCTTCATAGGCATCTGAAGATCCCCGCCGACGTGCTACTTGGTCTCTGAAGCGCCTCCCCCCGGCTCCATCCTCACCGTCGCCAACGTCCGGGCTTCCACCCCGGGCCGGCCATCCATGCCTCTCCGGTCCAGGGGCAGGAGCCAGAGTCGGCCCTGGCTCCAAAGCTCCAGTTGGTCGAAGGAATGGGGGTTGTCCGGGTATCCTGACTGGCCCCCGGGGAGGATGAATCCCCCGGATCCGTCGGGGTCGGCCATGTCCACCACATGTCGTTGGCTGGGGCCGTAGCCGCTCCGATACGGAGGTCGATTCCCCCCGAAGGGACCCACGTTCACCGAGTAGGGACCCCCCACCCTGGGGATTCCGGACCGGCCGAAGCGGAGGAGGCCCCCCACCACCGGAACCACGGCCAGGGGATGATCCAGGGTGAGCTGGTGGGCTTCCCCCCAGGGCAGGTCGGCGAACTCGGCAGCGGCGAGCGCGGCCTCCTCGGTCGCGGCTGGGGGCAGCTCCAGCCCAGGAGGGGCCTCCACTTCGCCCGCTAGCGCTTCCTCCAGGATGCGGTCGGGGAAGTACCCCCGATCCCCGCCGTAGTAGTGCTCCATGAAGCCCCGGTGAAGGGAGGCCCACCAGCTATGGAAGAGTGTGGCCTCGGTGCTCTCCAGATCGGCCTGCCGGTCCCAGTTCTCCAGACGCAGGGCCAACTCCTCCAGGCCGGCGGCCCGGAAGGCTTCCACGGCGTGGCCGATGTTGCGGTCCACGAAGGCACTCCCGGGATCCATCTGGATGGCCAGAAGGCTCTCGGCGTCATGGAGCTCCCGGGCTTCCAGGAGCTCGGAGATCCGCTGGGCCCGGTAGGGCCCGAACCAGTTGCCGTCCGTTACCCGCAGGGCTCTCTCGTCCCGGCCCTGGGCGTTGTTGGCGGTGGCCACGTACCCCCGCTCCGGGGCCAGGACGTGGGGCTTTTCTTCGAAGGGGACCCACCCCAGCCAGTCGTGCTCCCCCGTCCACCCTGGCACGGGTAGCTGAGGTGGGGTGCCCGAGGCCCGGATGGGAACCCGGCCGCCCATCCAGTACCCCCAGGCGCCGGCCGTGTCGGCGAAGACCACGTTCTGGTGGGGATTGTTGAAGTCCCTCATGGCCTCGAGGAACTCCTCGGCGCTTTGGGCCTGGGCCATCCCGAGAAAGGCCTGGAAGGTTCCGGCTGGGGTGTGGGCCACCCACTGAAATGCCAGGATTTGATCCCCCGCTCGCTCCTCCACCGGGGTGACTACCGGGCCGTGGCGGGTGGATCGGACCGTCAGCGTGACCGGGTCGCCGCCCTTGACCCGGATGACCTCCTCACGGGTCTCGAAGGGCAGCCAGCCGTCGGGGGTCAGGTACTCCTCCGGGTTGTCTGGGTTCACCCGCTCCACGAAAAAGTCCGAATCGTCCACCATGGCGTTGGTGAACCCCCACGCCATCGCCTTCGAGTGCCCGGCCACCACCCCGGGGGCTCCCGGAATGCTCATCCCTACTACATCGAACCCGGGGGCATGGAGACCCACCAGGAACCAGATGTTCGGTGCGTCCAGGGAGAGGTGCATGTCGTTGGCCAGGAGTGGCTTCCCGGAGCTGGATCGCTCTCCTCCCACCACCCAGGAGTTGGAGGCCCGGACCACGCTCCCCAGCTCCAGGACCCGGGCGACATCGTCGGACAGGGACGCCTGGGCCAGGAGCTCGGGGGGGAGAGCCGGAGGAAGGGGGGCCGAATAAAGGGGGAACGGGCGATCCGTCGCAAACTCCTCGTGGTCCGCTGCTGACTCCGCCCCGGCCTCTGGAGCTTGGGGCCAGCCATCCACGATGGTGACCCCCCAATCCGGATAGGTGGGCATGAGGGGCACGAGGGCCGAGTCCCCGAGGGTCTCCCGTGCCGCCGCCAGATTTAGCCCCGTCTGGTAGTCCGAAAGATCCCAGGCCATGATCTTCTCGATTCCCTGGGTCAGGACCGGGAGCCAGGGCTCGGGCCGGAAGCGAAGGAGGACGAACTCGGGCGGCAGCAGCCCTCGCCAACCTTCGATGGCGGCGTTCACCCCCTGGGCGTACCGCTCCGCGTGGCGGGAGATGGGGGTGTCGGCAGGTGGGGTGCCGGCCTCGGCGGCCTCCTCCAGGCCGATGGTCCGCAGGAAACGATCGGTGTCCAGCGTCGCCTCCCCGTAGATCTCACTCAGCCTCCCCTGCAGGACTCTCCGGAACATCTCCATCTGCCACAGCCGGTGAGTGGCATGAACATGCCCCTGGGCGAAGAAGAGATCGTCCAGGGAGGCCGCGAAGATGTGGGGAACGCCCATGGAGTCGTAGAGGACCTCCACCGGTTCACTCAAACCCTTCAAGGTCAGCGTCTCGGATCGGATGTCTGGGCCCGTTCGAAGCCGATGGGCGGTGAAGAGGCCGACCATCACGACCAGGACCGCGAAGAGCAGCCCAAGCTTGAACGATTTACGAATCATCTGCACAACCCTATCGGATGGGTGAAAGGAGGCGACGAAGTGTGGGGTCGGAGAGGCGGTCTTGGCAACGGGTGGGGAGTGGCAGGAGGGGAGGTGCAGTCCATTTCCTGACGAGCCCCTTTCGAGAGGGAGGCCCATTGGGGCATGGGGGCGCCCACGAATGAACCCTATCGTGCACGGAGAAAAGAGGCCGTGATGATTCTCATCATTTCAGAATCACTTAATGCACTATTGTTTAGGGCAATAGATTGCTCTAAAATATGGGGCATGAAGAAGCGAACTGCCGAAGTTCCCGGCCCCCCGTCCTCGAGGCACCCGCGTTCTTCGACCGATCCGTTTGAGGCTCTCGGTGTGGCTCCAGCCGCCGCTAGCATCATCCGGTATTATCTCCTCCGGCCTGAGGCGCGCCCTCATGCTCGTGAGATCCAACGCATCCTTGGGCTTGGGGGCGCATCCCTCCAACGGGAGCTGGAACGACTCGTCTCACTCGGTGCGCTGGTGCGTTCCCGGGAGGGGCGCCAGGTCCACTACGTAATGGGGCTGAACACTCAGTTATGGGCCGCTTTTAGCCTCATGATGGGAAACACGTCCGACCCAGCCCACCTCATTCGCGATGCGTTGCGGGACCTCACCGGAGTGACCTCTGCCTTCCTCTTTGGCTCCACAGCCCTTGGCACCCAGCGTAGCGACAGCGACGTGGACCTTTTCGTTCTGGAGACGCCACAGGTTGACCGCCGGGCCCTCCTTCGCCAGGTCGTGGAGGCCGGCTTGCTCCTGGGCCGTGAGGTGAACACCCTCTGCTATACGGAGCAGAGCCTTGCCGAACGGCTTGGCGACTCTTCCCACCCGGGTGCGGCGTTCATGCGAGAGGTGCTCACGGGGCCGAAGCGATGGGTGGCGGGGTCACCCGCGACTCTCGTTCCCCTCGCCACTGCGGCCGGCCTCCCCCTCCCAGAGATTGTCGCTGAGAGTGGATGAGCCCGGTGCCTGATCTCTCCTCGGGCTCCTCGTCGGGTTCGCAAGGCAAAGAGTGGCCTGGCTCTGTCCAGCGTATGCTCGCCATCGGGCGGCTTCGGGAGCAGGCCTTCAGCGGTCCCGAGTGGGCGGCGGTCTGGAGGAAGGCGGTGGAGAGTGCCCGCGACGCTGAGCTACCCGACATGAGCTTGGACGGAGCCCTCCGATCGGCCTATGACGCAGGCCACCTGGCCTGTCTGGCACTCCTAGCCTCCCATGGCCTCAGACCCGGAGGGGGACCGGGCCATCACGAAATGGCGTTCGCAGGAGCCGCTGCCCTGGGTGGGTCCATCCTTTCAGACCTGGTGCCGGATTCCGAGGAAGTCCGATTGCTGCGAGCGGGCTCGATGTATGATCCGGGCCTCGCTGATGACTCGGACCTGGAACCCACGTTGGGTTGGATTCGCCGAACCCTCCCCGCGATCCATGCTGCCCTGGTGGAAGCTAACCCCGCCCTTGCCACGGTTCTGGAGTCCTATCCGTAGGTGCCTCCCCCCCCCAATCCTCAGTGCCAGGTCGTCTCGTCCACCTGCTCGAATTCGTCTTCGCCGTACTCGTCCTCGTCCTCGTGGTCCCATAGTCCTTCGACGATGTCCAGGGCCTCGAGGGCGGCCTCTGAGATGTCATCGTCGTCCGACTCGACGAGCCCGCTCAGGGTTTCGTGCGCTTCCATGGGGCGGATGCTGGCCACCGCATTCATGGCCGCCAGAAGGATGGACCAATCGGCATCCGGATCGTCGGGCAGGATGGGCGCTCCCGAGGCTGCCCCGAGGACCAGCCGCCGAATGAAAGACCAGGCGCCGTCCACCTCCTGATCCCCCGCCGCGCAGACGGCTTGGTACAGGATTTCCGCGTCACCGTCAGCTAAGGCCTCCACGATCTCCTCATCGAACCCGGGAATGAACCGCATGCAGAACACGGC